>NZ_JADNEM010000021.1:0-67993 GCF_015552275.1 Holdemania sp. 1001302B_160321_E10
TGGAGAAAGTGTTGCAGCTGTCAGGCCTCAATGGGCGAAGGCCCAGTGCAACAAAAGGCCCTTATAGGGCCAGAGGAAACCACCCGTTTTACGGTTGGTTTTGATAATAACTATATTGTAAAACTATATAGTATATGTTAAATTATAGATAACCGATAAACAAGGAGGGACTCAGCGATGAAAATCATTCACCTGCATCTATTTGAACAAGCCTCGGACCTGTTGTTTCGCTGTCAGCTGTATTTGGAAAAGGATGAAAGCTTCTGGCTTTCCGATCAGCTGACTCTCCATCGCATCGTGAGCCAGGATCAAGAAATTGCCTTCGAAGCAGGTCCCTCAGAACCGATGCTATTCCGCTCGGCTGCCCGCAAGATTACGCCGCAGATCGTTCAGGCAGGGGAAATCGAGATCGAATATCAAGGACAGCCGGCTGGATGGGGGAACGTCAACCGCTCCGATCTGCTGGCCCTCAACACTTATTCCGTTTACTATCCGCAGTCGAAGACCTTGTCCCTCATTCCGTTTCCACTGACATATCAAGGCCGGCCGGGACAGGTCATGCTGGAAGGACACTGGGATGAAGCTCAGAAGGCCTGGTTTTCTTCAGGGCTGGCCGGGGATCCCGGCAATGTCGTGATCTATAAGTCGGAAAGCAAACTGACGCAGGAAAATGCCGCAGTGCAGTTTATCTATTTCAATCCGGATGAAACGGAAATCATTTCCCGCATGGTCGAGGAAGTTGAACAAATTCTGATGGAATATCAGACAGCCTATGGCGCGCGGGAGCTGCCGCAGCGAAAAATGATATCTTTGGATATTCCCGACTATCAAAATGCCGGCGCTTTCCAGCGTGGGGAGTGGACGTTTTACACGCGGATTCTGCCGGAAGATTGTTCTCAAATCCAGGAACATGCCGATCGGATGATTGGCTTGATGGCGCATGAACTGGGTCATCTCTGGTTTACCGGCGCCGACGTTTCTTCCTGGGAGGACTGGCTGAATGAAACAGGGGCGGAATGGGCTTGCCTGCGTTACTTGATGAAACACGGCCCGACCTGGCTGCTAAAGCAAAAATTGAACATGCTCGTTTCCACTTATGCACCGCTGCGGCCGATCCGTACACCGGAAGGAAAGAACGATGCAAAAAGCATCCATCAAAAAGGAACGGCTTTGTTTTTAAAGCTGGCGTTTGATCAAGGAATGACGGTCGTCGATCAAATTCTTTCCTTGTTAGCGAACCTGACGGTTAAGTCCACGGCAGCTCTGCTGGAAGCAATCCGCCGGGAACTTTCCCCGGAGCTGGCCGCGGAGATCGAAAAATTTCTGGATCAGGCTGATTTTGGACTGCACGGGGAGGATCCAATCTTAAAGAAATGGATTGAAGCCGTAAGTCAGGCATCCGCGGAATAAAACAGAAAAATCAAAGTAAGAAAGAAAAGTTGATTTTAGGATACTAAAAGAGGAGCGCACACTCCTCTTTGTTGTCTATGTCAGAATCTGGGGCAGAAGACAATTTCGTCCATGCTTTCCCCAAGATCTTTAGAACATCCTGATCGGAGAAAGTTAGATTGATTTCCCCGCGACATAACCGGTCTGCGCGGCTTCCAGGACACTGCCGATCCCCTGAGCGTCGCCGATTTTGACGGATTTACCCACATTCAGTATCCATTCCGCCGTTAGGCAGCCATCCGTGCCGCCGATGATCCCAATGGTTTTGCCTGTCGGTTTACCCGCAGCGCTTTCTTGGCGTTTGTGACCAGTGGTTTGTCAAAGTCCGGAATCCGCAGAACTTCTGGCAGAACACCGGTGACGACGATGACGACGTCTGGATTCAGATGCGCGACTTCCTCGCAGATGATCCTGTCACAGGCGCTCTACTCGACGCAGGCTTCTTTGATCAGCTCCCACCGGGTCGATAATTTTCCGGCGATCGCGGAGTGGTCGATGCGTTACCGGCGTCAGCTTCAGGAATACATCCAGCGCCATGATCCCGACTTAAGTGAAAGCGAAGCCCGGACCCGGGCGAACGTCGTCCATTGTCTGCTCAACAGCTATGCGATGCGTTATGCCGATCGGCTGCAGCGCTTCACCTATGATGCCAAACCGTTCCGTGCCATACTTTATTCCTTATTAAAATTGGAAGATTACAATACCAAAGATCCGCTGTCGTCCGCCGTTTGATCTGTTTTTCAATTCCTTGGGAAATTCTGTCAGAATTTCCTTTTTTCTTGTGTTTTCCGGTTGAAATGTAAAATTGAATATGGTAATCTAAACATGCTTGTGTGAAAGCACAGCTAGAGGCGCGGAGATTAAGAGTACGCTGATGGAGGCCGAAAGCCTAAGAAGTCAGCCGGAAAGGATGATCCGCCGAAGTCGCTTTGTCATAAAAGCGGCTGGGGACCTGTCGAACAGGTAGGTCACTGTCTTTGTAAAGATGCCATTTTACAAAGGAGCACTATCTTAAGGCATATAGGGATGAATGATGATTTCCATTGATCTTTACATGTTTTAGGATGTAAAGATTTTTTTGTTAAGGAGGAAATTGTATGCGCAAGAAAACTGCCACATCATTCAAAATGCCCCATACCTATGTCATTATCTTCGGCATGGTCCTGTTGACCGCGCTGTTGGCGAACATTGTGCCGGCCGGGGAATTCACCCGTGTTCTGGACGAAGCCAGCGGCAAGATGGTCGTCGTCGCCGATTCATTCCATTACCTGCCGAAAACCGGCTGCAGTCTGTTTGAAATTTTTACTTCGATTCAGTTGGGCTTCATCGACGGTGCTCAGATCATTTTCTTCATCGTCTTTGCTTACGCCTTTGTTTATATGTTATTGAAAAACGGAACGTTCGACGCGGTCGTCGGCGCCGTTTTGCGAAAGATCGGCAACCGCGTACACCTGTTGATTCCGATCTGCATGATCGCCTTCGGAATCCTCGGCTCGACCATCGGTCTGTTTGAGGAAACCTACGGTCTGCTTCCGATCTTCATTTCGATCGCGATCGCGCTGGGCTTTGACGCCATCGTCGGCGGTTCGATCGTGTATATCGCAGTCGCGGTCGGCTTTGCGGCGGCGACGATCAATCCGTTTACGATCGGCATCGCTCAGGAAGTTTCTCAGGTTCCGCTGTTTTCCGGTCTGGGTTATCGGATCTTCTGCTTTGTTATTTTCATGGGCATCTCGATCATTTATGTCTGGCGCTATGCGGAGAAGGTCAGAAAGCATCCGGAAAAATCAATTCTGGCCGGTGAAAATCTGAATTTCCGCGAAGTCGGTACCAAGGAAGAGTTGATGAAGCGTGATTTTACGCTGACGCAGAAAATTTCCGGGCTGTGCTTCATTTTCACCGTGGTCATGCTTTTGATCGGCACGATCAAGCTGGGCTGGTATATCAATGAAATCGCGGCGCTGTTCATCATCATGATGCTTGTGATCGGTCTGGTGTCCCGGTTTACGCCGAGTCAGATCGCGCAGTATTTCATCGAAGCGGCGAAGGATATGATGTTCGGTGCATTGATTGTCGGACTGAGCCGGGCGATTCCGGTCATCATGGACAATGCGCACATCATCGACACGATTGTGTACTGGCTGTCGACCGGCTTGGCGCAGTTTCAGGGCATTGCGAGCGCGATGGGCATGTTGTTTGTGCAGAATATCATTAACTTCTTCATTCCGTCCGGCGGCGGACAGGCGGTCGTCACGATGCCGATTTTAGCGCCGGTTTCTGAAATGGTCGGCTTGAGCCGGCAGATCGCAGTTCTGGCTTTCCAGTTCGGCGACGGGTTCTCCAATATTTTCTGGCCGACCTCCGTCTTTATGATGTGCGGAATTATGGGCCTGCCCGTCAACAAGTGGTATAAGTTTGTGACGCCGTTGTTCGGTTTATTGTTCATCGCGGAAATTGTGCTCTTAACGATTGCCGTGCTGATCGGATACTAGACGGGAGGAAATCACGATGGAAAAGAACTTGGAAACGCTGCGCGAGGCGCTGTTTGCGCGGGAAGCGGAAATGGCTGAACAGTTTGAACGAGTCCGCGATGAAATCTACGCCCATCCGGAACTGGGGTGTGATGAGGTCTGGTCGTCGCAGTATTTGTGTGAAAAAATGCGCGGCTATGGCTTTGCGGTCACGCAGCCTTACGGCGGTCTGGCAACGGCGTTTCGCGCCGAGCTGAACTGCGGCGACGGTCCGAAAATCGCTTTCCTGGCAGAATATGACGCGCTGCCGGGCTATGGTCCGGAGCATAACCAGAACGCCCATGCCTGCGGTCATAACTGGATCGCAGCTTCAACGCTGGGCGCGGCCGCCTTGCTGGCGCAGATCAGCGAAGAATTCAGCGGTACAATCGTTTTGATCGGCACACCGGCGGAAGAAACGCTGGGCGGCAAGTGCGACCTGGTTGACGCGGGCTGCTTTGACGATATTGACGCGACATTTCAGATGCATTTAGGCGCGGAAAACAACATTCATGTCGTGTCGCTGGCGATGGATTCCCTGCAGTTTGACTTCACCGGGAAAGCGGCGCACGCCGCGGCGTATCCGCATTTAGGCATCAATGCTCTGGATGCTGTCCAGCTCACGTTTGCCGGGATCAACGCTCTGCGCCAGCACATGCAGAGCGACGCAAGGGTGCATGGAATCGTAACCAACGGCGGAGCGGCGGCCAACATTGTGCCGGAAAGCGCGTCCTGTCAGTTCTATATCCGGGCGAAATCCCGCGCTTATCTGGAAGAATTGACGCAGCGGATCATCAACTGTGCCAAGGGTGCGGCGCTGATGACCGGCGCGTCGTTAGCTTATCATAACTTTGAGAATTCGTATGACGATCTGGTATACAGTGAGCCGCTGCGAAAGCTGTTGAAGGAAAATCTGGAAGCGCTGGGCGTGACCCATTTTGTGCCGCAGTCCAACGAAGCCTCCGGCTCGACCGATATCGGCAATGTCTCGCATGTTTGTCCGACGGTGTATTGCGAAATTGAAACCGACGCTTGTCCGCCGGTGTATGCGCACAACGAAGATTTTCTGGACTATGTTCATGGTCATGCCGCCGATCACTCGCTGCACACAGCGATTAAAGCGATGGCCTTCAGCGCGCTGCAGGTCTTTCTGAACCCGGAACTGTTAAAAGGCTGACTGTAAAGCGTTCCCAACGCTCAGGAATCAGCGGAATTCAGAAGTTTCCAAAACAATCGACAAAATAAAGCCAAGAGCCGCGGTAAGCGGCTTTTTTAACACACACGATGAAATGGCTGAAAACTTTGGCATTCAGTCTGAAAAAGCAAGCGAAGCCTTATCCGAGTGCAGGCGGGGCTTGTGTTTGCCGTGAGAGATGTTTATAATCGGATTGAAGTCATCGGACTTGAAGGAGGAATTGAACAATGCAGAGAATCGTAACCATTCAGGATATTTCCTGCGTCGGCAAATGTTCGCTGACCGTGGCGCTGCCGATCATTTCGGCGATGGGCGTGGAAACAGCGATCATCCCGACGGCGGTGTTGTCGACCCATACAATGTTTCAGAACTATACATTTCATGACCTGACCGACGAAATCGCGCCGATCGCACGGCATTGGCAGCAGGAACAGATTGATTTTGCGGCGATCTATACGGGATATTTAGGATCGAAACGGCAAGTTCAGCTGATTTCTGATTTCTTTGATCAATTCAAATCTGAGGATAATTTTATCTTTGTGGATCCGGTCATGGCGGATAACGGCAAGCTTTATCCACTGTTTGACCTGGACTTTGCCGCCCAGATGGCCAAGCTGTGCGCCAAGGCGGATATCATCGTGCCGAATCTGACGGAAGCATGCTTTCTGACGGGGACGGAATACCGTGAGCACTATGACGAGCAGTACATCGAAACGCTGCTGGATAAGCTGGCCGCTTTGGGAACAAAACGTGCGGTCGTTCTGACCGGTGTGGCTTTGGAACCCGGCAAGACCGGCGTCGCCGGCCGGGATCTTGTAAGCGGGAAGAAAATCCGCTATGTGCATGACCGGATCCCTGTCAGCTACCATGGAACCGGGGATATTTTCTCAAGCACGACTGTCGGCGCTCTGGCACTGGGAAAAAGCTTGCAGGAAGCGCTGGAGATTGCGGCCGACTACACCGTCGCTTGTATCCGCGAAACGATGGAACACGACGCTGAAAAGAAATACGGCGTGAATTTTGAACGGGTACTGCCGCAGCTGATCCGCCGTCTCGGTTTATAAAAATAGAAGAGGCGAACAAAATTTAAAGCTTTTGCATCTATGGGAATCCTTCTCAGTATTTTGACGTCCTGCATACCATAAGAGATTCCTGCATCATAGAGGACATTGACGATGATATCCAGCGTGATCAACGACAATCCAGTTAAGAAATAATCACCTGTTCTGATAATTCCTGGTGGGATAAAAACTATAAAACAGAAGAAAAATGATTGAAAACAAGCGGACAGATTGGTAAAATTACATTGACTGGAAATAGCTGTTGTGCTATTATTATCACGTTGTATGCCCCTCTGATGGCTGCAACCGCTCATAACAGGGTTTTAAGACGGGAAATCGTCCCCTGCGCTGGCGAGTCTCTTTCAGAAATACATGAGAATATGAACGGAGGTGCAAGTCATGTACGCAGTAATTGAAACAGGCGGAAAGCAGCTGCGCGTTGAAGTCGGCCAGTCGATCTATGTAGAAAAGCTGGACGTTCAGCCGGGTGAAGAAGTCGTCTTCAACACCGTTGTGCTCTATGCCAACAGAACAACAAAAATCGGTACGCCGTATGTCAAGGGTGCTAAGGTCACCTGCAAAGTTGAGAAGCAGGGCAAGGAAAAGAAGGTCACGATCTTCAAGTACAAAGCCAAGGACGGTTCTTCTCACCGCAAGCAGGGCCACAGACAGCCATATACAAAGCTGACCGTTGAAGCCATTGAAGCTTAAGTCTCATGATTCGGATCAAGCTGACTGAACGTCAGGGAAAGGCGGAAACCTTACTGGCGGAGGGTCATGCGGGCTACGCTGAAATGGGACAAGATCTTGTCTGCGCCGGCGTCAGCTGCATTACGATCGGAACCAATAATGCTTTGGATGAATTAGCGCCCGGTACGTTTCAAACGGAAACCCGGGAGGGATATCTGAAAATCCGGATTCTGAATCTGGACGATCCGACAGCCCAGCTGATTCTCCGAACAGCCTGGATTCAGCTGCAGACCATTGCAGAGAGTTATCCAGAATTTATAAAACTCAAAAAACAGGAGGTGTAAGCCATGAAGTTAGTATTGAACATTCAGTTGTTCGCTTCCAAAAAGGGTGTCGGTTCTACAAAGAACGGCCGTGATTCTCATTCCAAAAGACTGGGAGCCAAGAAGGCGGACGGACAGTTTGCGACAGCCGGTTCAATCTTATACCGTCAGCGCGGCACAAAGATTCATCCGGGTGTGAATGTCGGACGCGGCGGCGATGATACCTTATTCGCAAAAGTCGACGGAACTGTAAAATTCGAGCGCGTAGGCAAGGACAAGAAGAGAGTTTCTGTCTATCCAGCAGCGTAAGTTAACAAAATCCCCGGTTGGGGATTTTTGTTTGAAGAAGTACGATCGAGGTTATTCTAAGAGGAAAGGAGGCGTTTTCCATGTTTATTGATCGTGTTAAAATGAAACTCAAGGCCGGCAACGGCGGCAACGGATTGGTTGCGTTCCGGCGTGAAAAATATGTACCCCTGGGAGGACCGGCAGGAGGGGACGGCGGCGACGGCGGCGATATTATTTTTGAAGCTGACAGCAACAAGTCAACCTTACTGGATCTGCGCTATTCCAAGCAGCTGACCGCGGGCAACGGCGGTGTCGGCAAGCCGAAGAAAATGCACGGCGCGGATGGCGACGACGTATTGGTCAAGGTTCCGCTGGGCACGCTGGTGAAGGATTTGGCGACCGGCGGACTGATCGCCGATTTAACAAAACCCGGCCAGCGCGCAGTCATCGCCAAAGGCGGCAAGGGCGGCCGCGGCAACTGGCACTTTGCTACCGCCCGCAACTCTGCGCCGGAATATTGCGAGCAGGGCGAAGACGGCGAAGCCAAAGAAATTCAGGTTGAGCTGAAACTGTTGGCGGACGTCGGACTGGTCGGCTTTCCATCCGTCGGCAAGTCAACGTTATTATCCGTTGTCTCCAAGGCTCGCCCGGAAATTGCGGATTATCCGTTTACGACGATCACGCCGAATCTGGGCATGGTCCAGGTCCCGGACGGCCGTTCGTTTGTCATGGCGGATTTACCGGGTCTGATCGAAGGCGCCAGCGAAGGCAAGGGGCTGGGACATCAGTTTCTGCGTCACATCGAGCGCTGCCGGGTCATCGTGCACGTCGTGGACATGGGCGCCAACGACGGCCGCGACCCGATTGAGGATTACAGAATCATCAACAAGGAGCTGGAACAATACGAACTGCGCTTAATGGAACGGCCGCAGGTCGTGCTGGCAAACAAGATGGATCTGGAGGGCGCGGAGGACAATCTGAAGCGTTTTAAGGAAACCTATCCGGACGTTCCGGTATATCCGGTGATCACGCTGATCGCGGAAGGGCTGGACGAGGTTCTTTACAAAGTCGCGGATCTGTTGGAAACGACGCCGGAATTCCCGATGACAGGTGAAACTGAAGTTGAGGAAGGCGTATTGTATAAGTTTGTACCGAAGGCACCGGATTTCATCGTTACCAATCTGGGCAATCACCAGTGGCGGCTGGAAGGTCCGAAGGTCGAGAAACTGTTCAAGATGACTGATTTTGAGGTTGAGTCGCAGGTGTATCGGTTCGGTCAGTCGCTGCGCAAGCTGGGTGTCGATGAGGTGCTGCGGCAGAAGGGCGCGGAGGACGGCGACCTCGTCTTCATCAACGATTTCCAATTTGAATTTGTCGAATAAGCAATCAGAGGCCGTTTGCGCCTCTTTTTCGTTGGCCATAGATCGGACCAGAGGGAAATGGGATTTCTGGCTTGAAAAAAGACTTAAACAAACGATCAGTTTTTGAGTGGGAAGGAGAATGAAATGATGGCGACCATACGGTTAGCTCAGCGGCAGGATTTACCGGATTTACTTCAGCTTTATACGTATTTAGGCGATAACCCCATCCCGGCGTTGGATGATAAACTCATGCGGCTGTGGCAAACGCTGCTGAACGATCCGCAGACAGCGATAATCGTGGCTGAGAGTCAAGGCCATGTAGTCTCAACCTGCACACTGACGATCATCCGCAATCTGACGCATGATCAGCGGCCCTGCGGGATCATCGAAAATGTGGTGACGGATCCGCGGTATCGGTGTCAGGGCTTAGGCCGGAGGGTCTTGGAGGAAGCGGTGCGGATCGCCTGCGAGAATCATTGTTACAAAGTGCTGCTGACAACGGGCTCCAAGCGGGAAGGTACGCTGCGTTTTTATCGTGAGGCGGGATTTAATGATCAGGATAAAACCGCCTTTGTGCGCTGGCTGTAAACGGATCCTGATTCTAAGCCGGACGCGAAGTTTTTTATTTCCTCGTTTTTTACTTCTTCATTGGTATTTTCTTTCAAGACGTCAAACGGAGGAGCGGAAACGCCGGGAAACAGACAAGTGTTGGTTAAGCCTGAGGCAAGCCTTCGTCAGTTTCCTGATTAGCTGTTTCGTTTGCGCTTGTTTTATGGTAAAATAAACGGCAGGTGATAACATGATAGCAATGATTAAAGGAACGGTTTTTGCCGTGGGTTTGGATTGGATCATAATCGAAAACCAGGGTATCGGATATAAAGTGTTCTTTTCCCGTCCGGAGACGGTCCGGCTGAATCAGGAAGTGCGGGTCTTTACTTACCAGCACGTGCGCGAAGAGGAGTTCAGCCTGTTCGGCTTTTTGTCGATGGAGGAACAGGACCTGTTCATCAAGCTGATTTCCGTCAAGGGTCTGGGGCCGAAGACGGCGATGAATATGCTGGCGGCATCGACGTATCAGCAGATGGTGCAGATGATCGAGCATGGCGATGTCGCGGCGTTAAAAAAGATGCCGGGTATCGGTGCGAAAACCGCGTCGCAGATCATTTTGGATCTGAAGGGCAAGCTGGTTCGCGAAGAAAGTGCTGAAGGCAAGTCCAGTCAGGCGATCGAAGACGCGCTGGAAGCGCTCAAAGCATTGGGCTATAAGCAAAGCGAATTGAGCGGGTTATCGAAAATGATGCGCGAGCATCCGGATAAGACGACGGACGAATATGTGAAATTAGGTCTGCAGCATTTGCTGCAGCGGAAAAGAGGGGGATAAGGGATGGACGAGGAACGGCTGCTTTCCGCGCTGCCGGAAGCGGGGGATGATGAGTCGTCGCTGCGGCCGCAGCGGCTGGCGGATTATATCGGTCAGACCCAGCTGAAAGAAAACCTGAAGGTTTTTATCCAGGCGGCGCTGCAGCGCAATGAAACGCTCGATCACGTCCTGTTGTACGGGCCTCCGGGATTGGGCAAAACGACGCTGGCCTACATTCTGGCCAACGAAATGGGCGGCAAGGTGCGCACAGCCAGCGGTCCGAGCATTGAACGCAGCGGCGATCTGGCGGCGATTTTGTCAACGCTGGAGCCGGGCGACGTGTTGTTTATCGACGAAATTCACCGGCTGCCGAAGATGGTCGAGGAAGTGCTGTATCCGGCGATGGAGGATTTCTGCATTGATATCGTTGTCGGCAAGGATTCCGGCGTGCGCTCGATCCGCCTGGATCTGCCGCCGTTTACGCTGGTCGGCGCAACGACGCGGGCGGGCGATCTGACGGCGCCGCTGCGCGATCGCTTCGGCATCGTCAATAAGCTGGAATATTATGACGAGGATCAGCTTTCACAGATCGTTTCGCGGACGTCGCGGGTGCTCAATGTGGCGGCGGACCCGGAAGCGGTCAGGGAGATTGCCAAGCGCTCCCGCGGTACGCCGCGAATTGCGAACCGTCTGCTGCGCCGCGTGCGGGATTTTGCGCAGGTGCTTAACGGCGGCGTGATCAGTCTGGACGTCGCGCAGACAGCGCTGGATCGGCTACGGGTCGATTCACTCGGCCTGGACGACGTCGATATCCGCTATCTGCGGGGGATTATCGAACGCTTCCGCGGCGGTCCGGTCGGTTTGGAAGCGCTGGCTTCCAGTATCTCTGAGGAACCGATGACGCTGGAAGATGTGTATGAGCCGTATCTGATTCAAATCGGCTTTATCAACCGGACGCCGCGCGGCCGGGTCGCGACGCCGAAGGCTTACGAGCATTTAAAAATTGCTTATCATGATCAGCTGTTCGATCTGTAAGCAGAAAATCAAAGGGAAAAGAAGATTCGTTGAATAAAAGGACGCAATGACCGTGTCCTTTTTTGTTTTTCATGAGGGAATTCTGCATCGTCCTGGATCCGATCTTCGATCTAATTCCGTTTTCATTGATTTCAAGCGGGGATCTCTATCTTCACAAGGCAGAATCTGACTGCGTTTGCGGAAATTGAATTCCTTCGTCTTGTTGAGAATGCAAAAAAGCAGACGGGGAAACCAATAAAAAAGGATCCCCGCTTCCGACGCTTGCCGTTTGCAAAGATCCAGATGAATTTCAATGATTTTACAGTGCTCTGCACCCCGTTAAATCCGATCCGCCGGTCTGACCTGCAGGCGGGAAGCACAGTGCAGCCGATCTTCGCCCTGACAATAGCGCAGCGCACCTTCCTCGTTCAGCACCACCGGCATCCGGTCGTGGATAGCGGAGAGTTCCGGCAGCGCCGGGCGGGTCATAATGACGAAGTGCGGACCATCCGCTTCCAGACGGTAGAAACCGGCCATGCACAGCATCGCCTGATCCGGAAGGGTGAACAACATCTTTTTCCGGCTGGGCTTCTCCCATTCATAATAACCGCTGGCACAGATGACGCAGCGGCGCTGACGCAGGCTTTCGCCGAACATCCGTGAGCGCGGCGCGGTTTCCGAGCGGGCGTTGATCACCAGCCGTTTCTGCGTCGGATGGGTAAATCCCCAGCGCATGGCGGCCGGAACCAGTTCTTCCCCCTGCTCAGACAACAGGTAGACCGGCGTCCGCTGCGATGGAAAAACCTCGCCCAGACTCAATTCCGATAGCGGCTCGTCGCCCAGCTGCCGCTCAAGCAAAGCCAGCAGCGAGCGGATCCGCGCGTTGTTCTGATCAAAGAATAAATAACGTCCGCACATCGCTTCACCCTCATTTCTCGATAAACCAGCGGTTTTCACAAAAGTACAGATACCGCCGCTGCCCGTGGGAAAACAGGCAGGTATAGCGCAGACCCGCGCCGCCGCTTTTTAAGGAAGCCGCAGGACAACGCTGAACAATTTTCTCTATCTTATATTTTAACCCGTTTTCCCAAAGAATAAACAAGGGAATGAAACTGCCGTCGTCTTCCCAGTTGCCGTTTACCCGAACATACTGCTTTTCCATGAAATCCTCGCTCCTCTCTGTCTTATATTTTACTTGATTATTATTCAATTTCAAGCGGTACATGAACAAATTTAAAGGATAAACCTGGAATACTTGAAAAAAGTTCCGATTAGTCGTTGAAAAAACAGAAAGATTCCGTTACAATGAAGCCAGGGTGGTGATTCCGATGTATTTTAAGGAAAACCTGAGATATCTCAGAAAGAAGTATCATATTACACAGAATGACCTGGCGGAGAAATTCGGCTATAAATCATTTACGACGATTCAGAAATGGGAAGACGGTACCTCAATGCCGAAAATGAGCATCCTGCAGCAGCTGGCGGACTTTTTTAACCTGACGATTGAACGGCTGATCAACCAGGATCTGACACGCGATGAAATGTCAGGCGTGCGGGTGCCGGTGTTGGGCAGCGTCAAGGCAGGCTATGATCATCTGGCAGAACAGATTGTTGAAGATTATGAATGGGTCAGCCCGGATGAAGCCCGGGGCGGCGAATATTTTTATCTCGACGTCGTCGGGGATTCGATGAAAAACGCCCGGATTGAGGAAGGCGACCGCGTGTATATCCATCGTCAGAATTCCGTGGATAACGGGCAGATCGCCGTCGTCCTGCTGGAAAACGACGAAGTAACGCTTAAACGTGTGTTCTATAAAGACGGCGATATGATCCTGCAGCCGGAGAACGACGCTTACGAACCGATCGTCGTGCCGTTAAAAGACGTCATGGACCGCCGCGTGCAGATATTGGGACGGCTGGTTCACAACAAGATCCGCTATTAACATCAAAAGCGGGGATAATCTGAAAGAAAAAGGAAAGACCGTGAACGGATTTGAATTGAAAACTGAACGGTCTTTTCGTTTGGGTTTTGTTGCAATGACAGCGGTTTCAAGGTAAACTTATACAAGAAATGAAGGTGGAAGCATGGAAAAATATATTATGGCGATCGACCAGGGAACGACCAGCACCCGGGCGATTTTATTTGATCAGCAATGTCAGATCCGCGCGCAGGCACAGAAGGAATTTACACAGTATTTCCCCAAGCCCGGCTGGGTTGAGCATGACGCAACGGAGATCTGGCTGAGCGTGCTGGCCGTGATGGCGGAAGTTGTAATGGCCAGCGGCATCGACCCCGTTCAGGTAACGGGGATCGGGATTACGAATCAGCGCGAAACGACAGTCGTCTGGGACAAAACGACCGGTCTGCCGATCTATCATGCGATCGTGTGGCAGTCGCGGCAGACGGATAAGCTCTGCGACCAGCTGAAAAAAGAAGGGCTGGAAGACTGGATTCGCGGGAAGACCGGACTGGTCATCGACCCGTATTTCTCGGCGACGAAAGTCAAGTGGATTCTTGATCATGTCCCGGGCGCGCGGAAGCGGGCGGAAAACGGCGAGCTGTTGATGGGCACGATTGATACGTGGCTGGTGTGGAAGCTCAGCGAAGGACGCTGTCACAGCACGGATTATTCCAACGCTTCGCGGACGATGATGTATAATATCTTCGATTTGAAGTGGGATGCGGAGATTCTGGCGAAGCTCGATATCCCCGCAAGCATGCTTCCGCAGGTTCAGCCGTCCAGTCAAATTGTCGCGACGACGGCGCCGGTGCATTTTTTCAACCGGGAAGTCCCGATTGCCGGGGTCGCAGGCGATCAGCAGGCGGCCTTGTTCGGCCAAGGCTGCTTTGAGGAAGGCATGGCAAAAAACACCTACGGCACCGGATGCTTCCTGTTGATGAACACTGGCGCGAAGCCGGTCGTTTCCCGTCATGGCTTGGTGACGACGTTGGCCTGGGGTGTGGACGGCAAGGTGAATTACGCGCTGGAAGGCAGTATTTTCGTCGCCGGCAGCGCGATCCAATGGCTGCGGGATGGGTTGAAGATGATCCGCACAGCCCCGGAGAGCGAAGCGCTGGCGACCTCGGTGTCCAGCAGTGAAGGCGTGATCGTCGTTCCGGCGTTCGTCGGATTGGGTGCGCCGTATTGGGATGATAAAGCCCGCGGGGCGATCTTTGGTCTGACCCGCGGCACAACGCAGGCTCATTTAGCGCGGGCAACGCTGGAATCGCTGGCATTCCAGACCCGCGACGTATTGGAAGCGATGCAGAAGGATTCCGGCATCCGCTTAAAAACACTGAAGGTTGACGGCGGCGCCGTGCGCAATAATTATCTGATGCAGTTTCAGAGCGATCTGCTTCAGACACCGGTGGAACGGGGAAAAATCAATGAAACGACAGCGCTGGGCGCGGCTCTGTTAGCCGGTCTGGCCGTCGGTTTCTGGAAAGACCGGCAGGAGGCGCTGGCCGGGCTGCAGCTCGACCGCCGCTTTGAGCCGCAGATAGAACAGGACCAGGCGGACGAGGATTACCGCCGCTGGCAGCAGGCCGTGGCGTGCTGCTGCCAATATCATCCTGAAGCTTAAAGGGAATCCGGAAATAAACAAAGAACAGGAGAATTGGACCCATTCATGGTATTAGATAAAGAAGGCTTTAATCAATGGGCGGCGCAGTATGATCAAACCGTCGCTCAAACTCAGGCTGACAGCCAGTATCCGTTTGCCGGCTACGATGCCGTGCTTCAGGCGATTGAAACGATCGTTGCCGCAAAGCCGCAGCCGGAGGTGCTGGACGCGGGTTTTGGCACCGGCGTTCTGACCCGGCGGCTGGCAGAGCAGGGCGCCCGGATTACCGGTTTTGATTTTGCTCTGGCGATGGTTGAAACTGTCCGGCGCCAACTGCCGCAGGCAGAATTGTTCGTGCATGATTTTAATGACGGCTGGCCGGCAGTGCTGGCGGAAAAACAGTTTGATTTTATCGTGTCCACGTATGCGCTGCATCATCTCAGCGTGGCTGGGCAAATCGCCTGGATTCAGGAAATGCTCGGCCATCTCAAGCCCGGCGGCCGGGTGCTGATCGGCGACGTCGCGTTTGACAACGCCGCGGCGCTGCACGCATGCCGCGATCAGGCAGGAGAGCGATGGGACACGGAAGAAATCTATCTGACCCGGGAACAGCTGGAACCCGTCTTTGCACAACAGCTGCAATGGCGGCGCTGTTCATTCTGCGCGGCGCTGATGAGCTTCGGCGCTGACTGAAGCCGGCGGGCAAAATAAAAGAAAACAGGGGGGATAAGCAATGAAAGCATTAATCTTTGATATGGACGGCGTCATCATCGACAGTGAAAAAGTGTATGAGCAGGCAGATCAGCGGTGGTTTGCGGAGAACGGCATCAAGACGGACCGGATCGCGCTGCGCCAGTGCCTGGGCTGCACGGACGATGTGAACTGGGGTATGATCGCCCGCTGGAATCCGGAATTGGATATCGCTGAGGCGTTTCAAAAATACCGCGCGTTCTGCAAGGACGTGCGCGTTAATTATGAAAAAATTTACCGTCCCTACGTCCAGACGCTGATCGATCAATGCCGCCGCTGCGGGATTTTGACCGCGCTGGCTTCAAGCTCGCCGATGGACAATATCCAGACGGTTTTATGCGATTGTCAACTGGAGGGACAGTTTGATTTAGTCGTCAGCGGCTGCGATCTGCCCGTCAGCAAGCCGGATCCAGCGATCTTTCTGCAATGTGCGGAGCAGTTGGGCTGCATACCGGCGGAATGTGTCGTGATCGAGGATTCATTGAACGGCGTGACGGCGGGGAAACGGGCAGGCATGACGGTGATCGGGCTGGACGATCCGTACTTTGGTCAGGACCTGTCAAAGGCGGACGTGCGGGTCGATCAGCTGGAACAGATCGTCATCACGGATAAAGGATTTTTGATCGGCGGGCAAGCCTTATGAAAATCTTTTTTGTCAGGCATGGTCATCCGGATTATACCGAACCGAAAGCGCTGGGTTATCCGGGCTTTGGCAACGACCTGGCGCCGTTGGACGCGCTGGGACGTTCGCAGGCGGAACAGACGGCGCGGGATCCGCGGCTGAAGCAAGGCCAGCTGATCGTTGCTTCGCCGTTTACGCGGGCGCTGCAGACGGCGGCGGTCCTCTCGCGCCGGCTGGATCTGGAACTGCGCGTAGAGGTGGGGCTGCACGAATGGCTGCCGGATCTCACGTATTCGTATACCGACGTGGAAACGGTCGAGCGGGCCCGGGCGGAATTTGACGCGATGAACGGCATCGCCGGTCCGGAAAGAAAACAGGCCTGGGAGACGTGGGAACAGATGCGCACGCGCGCGGAACTGGCGTTAGCGCGGTATGCCGGCTATGACTGCCTGATCGTCGTCTGTCACGGGTTGTTGATGCAAGCCTTCGGCGCGGAAAAAACAATCTCCAACGGCGGGATCTTTGAGGCGGAGTGGTCGCCGGCATGCCGGGATTAGGACAGGGGGGAAACGAATGGAACGAATTTGTATTATCGGCTGTCCCGGCAGCGGCAAGAGTACGCTGGCCGCGCGCCTGGCGGCGCAAACAGGTATTCCGGCAGTGCATCTGGATCAGTTGTTCTGGAAGGAAAACTGGGTTCAGCGCACAGCTGCGGAATTTGATGAGCTGTTGGCGGAAGCGCTCAAGCAAAGCCGCTGGATCATGGACGGGAACTTTGCCCGCACGCTGCCGTTAAGGTTAGGCTTCGCGGATACCCTGGTCGTTTACGATCTGCCCAAATGGCGCAGTTTGCTGGGCTATTTTAAACGGCTGCGGCGCTACCGCGGCCAATCCCGGCCCGATATGACGCCGGGCTGTGCGGAGAAGCTGGATTGGGAGTTTGTGGGGTACATCCTAAAATTCAAACGTGAGGATCTGAGCGCGCTGCAACGTGAATTTCCCGATCTGACCATCATCCGGTTGCGCTCGCACCGTCAGGCAGAGGACTGGCTGGGACAGGTTGAACGCGTTTCCAAATTGTGAAAAGGGAGAGCGAAGCGCAATAAGAATATCCGGATAACAATTACAAAAGAAAAGAATAAAGATGAAAAAGAAAGTGAAAATGCGGACCGTCAGAAATGGCGACACATATTGACGAGGTGATCAAAATGCTTCAATTAAAACGTTTCACGGCGGCGGACGGCGAACAAGCGTACGCCTTCCTGCAAGCTTTCGCTCCGGACGAAAACGGCTTTATGAATCCTTACCGCGGCTGTCCGAAAGATCAGTTTTTAACGCAGGAGCTGCCGCAGATTCTGGCGCATGCCGAAGGAAAAATGCTGAAGGAAAATCACGTGCCGGAAACCTGGTTCTTTCTGTGGGATGACGATCAGATGGTCGGTTTGTTCCGGATCCGGCATTACCTCACCGAGGCCTTGGCGCAGGGTGCGGGCCATATCGGCTATGGCATCCATCCTGCTTATCGGGGGAAAGGCTATGCGACGCGCGGCTTAGCGCTGGCGGTCAAGGAAGCCGCGAAGCTGATCCGGGAGGAAGAGGTCTATCTGTCCTGTCATAAAGACAATCCGGCTTCACTGCGGGTTCAGCTTAAAAATCAGGCGCGGATTGATCATGAGGACGAGGTGGAATTTTATACCCGGATTCCGCTGCCGGAGTGCAAGGACTGACGAAAAAACAAGCTTGGCAAGATAAAAAAGAAGTCTGGCAGAATCCGGAATCATTCCGGTTGTCAGACTTTTTCAATAGATTGTGATATCGTGATGAAACGGAAAGTTTCCGTTCCGTAAGAATAAGCAATTCGATTTCCGAATGGTTAAGATTTAACGCCGGCCAGAGCTATGTTGGATGTCAGGCCTCTAGGCAGATAGGGTCGTGTCTGAATTCCCGCACGAGAAACGCCGCGAACCAGCTGACGAGCACTTCCTGCGGCATCATCGGGGCAAGCCAGTGCAGCTGCTGAAGCAGCGCGGTCTGTTGATGAAGCATCTGATCGCACAAACTGCGGCACAGCGTAATCCGGTCCGCTTTGCCGATCAGCGTCAATAACGATTGTTTCGTGGTCTGCTGCAGCAGGCTCTGATACAGCGAGCGTTCGGTTTCCAAGGCTGGCGATCCAGCGTTGAAATAGCTGGCCAGCTCGATCAGGAAGGCTTGCGTATCGAGAATGACCTGGGGGTCTTTTTTCATGAATTCCGCGCCGTTTTCCATCATCCGCACCAAGACCGTTTCTGCGGTATCGCCCTTGATTTTCAGCACTCTGTCCAGCAGCACGTTCTGCGGCCACAGCGTGTCGATGAACGGATGATCGGAATCGTCCAGCTGACATTGGAATAAGGTTAGCTCGCGCAGCATCCGCTCTGCCAGAGCACGCAGCGAAGCGTCCAGCGGAGAAAAGACGAAACGCTCTCCGATCAGCTGACCGAGAAATTTCCGCGCGTCCAGCAGCCCCAGCTCGCGGTTGCGCTTTAAAAGCTCAGGATCAAACGAAAGGAACGAACCCAGCTCGCGGGAAGGGGAAATCACGGCGACCTGCGGCAGCTTTTCCAGCGTCGGATGGACCGGACTTTGATAATGCAGATTCACGGCGATCACCCGGTCCGCGCCCATCCTCAGCGCCAGCGCGATCGGCAGGTTGTCCTGATATCCGCCGTCGATATACTGCTGTCCGTCGAACTCGTAAACCGGAAAGGCCGGAAAACACGAAGCAGTCGCGATCAGATAATCCTTGATCCGGCCTTCGGGAATCTGCGCTTTCGTCAGCTCCACCGCCTGAAGCGAAGGATAACGCACGGTGACCAGTCCGAAATCAATCGGCGAGCGGCGCAGCTTCTCTTCGTCGACCAGCCGGGCGATCATTTCTTTTAACGGCGTGTTGTCCGCCCCTTTGGTGTTGATGTATTTTTTTAGGAAAGGGGCGATTTTCTGTTTGTTTTCCATGATCGCGCTGAGCTCTAAATCAAAACCATCCTGCATCACGTCTTCTATCCTGAGTTTCGCCCACAAATCCAGCGCCGCCGCATAATCCTGCTGGACGATCAACGCGCCGTTTAACGCGCCGATCGAAGTTCCCGTCACGATGTCCGGGGCCAGGCCGGCTGCGCTTAACGCCTGCCACACTCCGATTTCATAGGCGCCCCGCGAACCGCCGCCGCATAATACCCATGCCGTTTTCATGATCTGTTCCTCCCGTTCGATTGTTTTCTATCTTTATGTATTATATAATAACGGCGCAGGTTTCGATACGCTGAAAACGTTTTTGGCGGAAACGAAACGGAAAACGAAAAGAAAGAGGTGAAGGACGATGAAGCTGATTCATCATGCGATTTATTTTGTCAGCTGCATGGCGATTTATATCGGCCTGTTCTGGGCGGAATGCCAGATCGTGCCGCCGGTGCTGGAACTGTGTCTGCCCTCGGGCTGGATTGGGGTCGAATGGGTCGTCCTGGGTCTGTTTCTCCTGTTTCCCAATCCGCAGCTGACCTGGATTTTCGGCAACCGGATTTCCCGCCGGCTGACGCCCGCTTCCTGATTTGACATCAAGTTTCACTTTCTCTGCGCATACGCTGTATGGGAGGTGAGACTTTTTTATGTTCCATCGAAAAAACAGGCTGCTTTTGATCGAAGTGCTGACGCTGGTGGCCGCCGGGTTGATCATGATCGCCTCCAGCTCGGTATACTGGGCGGAGTTCAAATATCACAACCCCTGGTATTTTGTCCAGCGTCAGGCGCTGTTTGCCGGGCTGGGCTTAGTCGCGATGAATTTGACCAGCCGGCTGAATATTCAAAAGCTGCGGGAAAAACAGAAGCCGATTCTGATCGGCTGTTATATCGCGCTGGCGCTGGTGCTGATTCCAGGACTGGGCGTGCAGCGCAACGGCTCGCGCAGCTGGTTCGGCGTCGGCAGCTTTTTGATCCAGCCCTCGGAATTTTTCAAGCTGGCGCTGATTCTCTCGGTGTCGGATTATCTGGCTTCCAAAGACCGGATTAAAAGTCTGCGCCGGGATTTGTTAGTGCCGCTGTTTTTAACCATGCTGGGTTTCGGACTGATCCTTCTGCAGCCGGATTTCGGCAGCGGATTGGTCATGGTCTGCAGCATCGTTGTGATCGTGCTGGCGGCGGACGCGCCGTTTAAGTATTTTATCCGGCTGGGACTGCTGGGCGCGGCAGGCTTGACCGGCTTGATTCTGGCCGCGCCGTACCGGATGGCGCGGATCGTTTCCTTCCTTGATCCGTGGCAGGATCCGTTAGGCAGCGGCTTCCAGATCATCCAGTCGCTGTTTGCGATCGCCCCGGGCGGCTTGCTGGGAGCCGGACTGAACCGGTCGATGCAGAAGCACTTTTATCTGCCGGAACCGCAGACCGATTTCATCTTCGCGATCACGGCAGAGGAGCTGGGCTGGATCGGCGCTTCGCTGATCATTATTATTTATCTGCTGATCATCCTGGAGGGTGTCCGGATCGCCAAGAACGCTCATGATCCGTTTCTGTGCTACGTCGCGGTCGGCATCATCAGTCTGTTCGCGATTCAGGTCATGATCAATCTCGGCGTCGTCGTCGGTTTGTTTCCGGTCACCGGGATTACGCTGCCCTTGATGTCCTACGGCGGCAGCTCGTTAGTGATGATCATGGCCTCGCTGGGCATCTTAATGAGTATCGCCAAGGCCTAAAGGCAAGATGCGGGTGGGCGCGGCGGACGATGTATGCTATAATAAGGCAGGCAAAAAAGCAAATGAAAAAGGAGTGAAACGCAATGCGCGTATTAATTGCGACCGGCGGCACCGGCGGTCATATCTACCCGGCGCTGGCGCTGGCCGACGCCATGAAGGAAAAAGATCCGCAAACGGAAATCCTGTTTGTCGGTACGGCGGAACGGATGGAGTCGACGGAGATTCCCAAGGCCGGCTATGCGTTTGAAGCGATTAAGGCCAAAGGGCTGAACGGTTCCGCCCTGGCGAAGGTTCAGGCCGTCATGCAGCTGGCTCAGGCGTATTTTGCCTGCCGGAAGATTGTGCGGCAGTTCCGTCCGGATTACGCGATCGGCTTTGGCAACTATATCAGCGCGCCGGTGATTCTGGCCGCGCACTTCGCGCATGTGCCGACGATGCTTCACGAACAAAATTCCTATGCCGGCAAAGCGAACCGCTTTCTGGCGAAATATGCCGATCAGATCGTCGGCTGCTATCCTGAAAACTTAGACCAGTTTCCGCCGCAGAAAACCCGGATCCTCGGCAATCCGCGGGCCAGTGTGGCGGCCCGGGCGCAGCGCGATCCCAACGTGGTGCGGCAGCTGGGTCTGGATCCGGCCAAGCTGTTAGTCGTTGTTGTGATGGGCTCGCTGGGCTCGGAAAGCGTTAACACCGTCATGGTCAAGGCGCTGAAGCAGATGGCCGGCCAATCCTATCAGGTATTGTATGTTACCGGCCGGGCGGCTTATGAGGAAGTCCGCGCGCAGCGTCTGGAATGTGCCAATATCAAGGTAGTCCCGTATATCGACGGGGTCAAGGTCATGGTCAACGCCGATCTGGCGGTGGTGCGCGGGGGAGCGACGACGGCCGCTGAGATCACGGTTTTAGGGCTGCCGGCGATCATCATTCCCAGCCCTTACGTTCCCAACAACCATCAGGTGCTCAACGCGAAAGCGCTGCAGAGCGCGGGGGCGGCGCTCATGATCGAAGAAAAAGACTTGACAGAAGGGGAAATAACCGCAAAAATAGAGAGTGTTGTTTTTGATCCGATCCGTTTGGAAAGCATGCGGACCGCCGCGAAGCGGCTGGGCTATCCGGATGCCAGCGAACAGATATACAACTGGATCCAACAAGGATAAAAGGTGATTCTAACAATGAGAAACAGCTTGGAAAGACTGCGGTGCTATGGCGATGTGACGGAAAATGTTCCGATGTCGACGCTGACGACACTGCGCATCGGCGGCAATGCCCGTGCGGTCGTCTATCCCAAGACAATGCTGGCGCTGACGCAGGTACTGCGGCTGTTAGCCAAGCAGGGGATTCCGTATAAAATCTTCGGCAAGGGGAGCAATTTGTTATGCTCCGACAACGATTACGAAGGCGTGATACTCAAGCTTGACCGCTATCACGGCGACTTTTATTTCGACGGCCAGACGGTAGTGGCGGAGGCCGGCTGTTCGATTATCGCTTTGTCGTATGAAGCGATGAAACATTCGCTGTCCGGACTGGAATTTGCCAGCGGCATTCCCGGCACGGTCGGGGGCGCGGCGTTTATGAACGCCGGCGCGTACAAGAGCTGCATGGCCGAGGTCGTCAGCGAGGTGTTCGTGCTGCGGCAGGGACGCTGCGAATGGTTAAGTCCTGCTGAGTGCGGCTTTGGCTATCGGACTTCGATTTTCCAAAGTCATCCCGACTGGGTGATTCTGGCCGTCCGGTTTCATTTGACAAAACAGGATCAGACGGAGATCCGCGATCTGATGGACCGCCGGCGTCAGCGGCGGATGGAATCGCAGCCGTTGGATAAGCCGAGCGCCGGCAGCGTGTTCCGCAATCCCAAGGGTCGCCAGGCCTGGCAGATGATCGACGAGCTGGGCTACCGCGGCCGCCGTGTCGGCGGGGTTTCCGTCAGCGAGAAGCACGTCAATTTCATCGTCAACGATCAACAGGGAAAGGCCCGGGATTTTATTGAACTGGTCGAGGAAATTCAGGAACAGGTGCGTCGTCAATATGGCGAGGAACTGATTCTGGAAGTGGAGAAGTTTAACTGGTGATCCGCAAACCATCGCCGGTCAAACCGGACGAAAACAAAAACTCGGTTGATCTGTTGATCGAACAACGGCGGCGTCAGGCCGAACAAAAAAACTTTCGCCATCAGAAACGCCGGCTGTTCAAGGCGTCGTTACTCTGCGCGTTAATCGTGATGGGACTGGCGTATTATTCAAGCGACGCTTCGCTAATCAAAACCGTCAGCGTTAAGGGCAACGTCAGTCTAAGTCGTGCCGATGTGCTGGAGCTGGCGGGAATCACAGCCCAAACGCGCTGGCTGACGGTATTTGCACCGCAGGTGAAAAATGCCCTGCAACAGTACCCGCTGATCGTCTCGGCTTCAGTGCGGCATGAACGCAACAACCAGATCGTGATTGAAATTGAAGAACGGGAGCCGGTCGGCTACCGCTACATCGAAGAACCGGAAATTTTATTCAAGGACGGAACCGTCGTCAAGATGGATGAACGGATGACCGGCCTGATCGCAAGGATTCCGCTGATCGTCGGCTTTCAAAGCGAGGAACAGAGCGCCGATCTGGCGATGGCGTTCCGGCATGTGCCCGCAGCGATGATTTCGCTGATTTCAGAGATCCAGCAATATGAGGTTTCCTACGATCCCAACATGATCCGGCTGATCATGCACGACGGCAACCAGTTTTTTTCCAGCTACTATTCGATGGACGTGCTCAGCGAGTACAACAGCATCGTTTCCAATCTCAACAAGCCGAACTCGTGCATCTACGTCGATGAAATGTCCAAGTCCGCCTACACCCAGCTGTGTCCGGGCGAAGCGGATCCCAACGCGCCCGCAGAGGGGGAATCAGATGAAAATTCTGACACAAACGGCGCAGAAACCGAGTAAAATTTGAAAAGTACAAATAGTTTGATATAATAAATAAAGCGAAGGAGGAATCGTTCATGTCCATAGAACGGGTAACCAGCTACGGAAATATCAACATCTCGCAGGAAGCGATCGCAACGTTGGCCGGAGGTGTCGTAAGCGAATGCTACGGCGTCGTCGGGATGGCTTCCCAGAAGTTAGTGAAGGATGGCTGGGCTGAATTATTGAAAAAAGAAAACTATTCCCGCGGGGTTGTCGTCAGAAAGACCGACAGGGGAATGGAACTGGATCTATATATCGTCATCGGTTTCGGCGTTAAGGTGTCCGAAGTCGTCAGTGAAGTACAGAAGAAAGTGAAGTATGTCCTTGAGAAAACTCTGGAGCAGGATTTTGCGGCCGTCAATGTCTATGTGCAGGGTGTCCGGGTTATTGGTTAATCGGAGGGTATCATGAATAGAATTAACGGAACGGATTTTAAAGAGATGCTGCTCAGCGGAGCGGCTCATTTGAGCAACCGCCACGACGCGATTGATGCGCTGAATGTTTTCCCAGTCCCGGACGGCGACACCGGCACGAACATGTCGATGACGTTCACCTCGGGCGTGAAGGAAGCGATGCAGGCGTGCACTGAGGATCTCAGCTTGTTGGCGAAGACCTTGTCGAAGGGGCTGTTGATGGGAGCGCGGGGAAATTCCGGCGTCATTCTGTCGCAGATTTTCAGAGGTTTTTACCAGTCGATTGAAGGTAAGAGCGAGCTGACTCCGGCGGATTTGGCGGCGGCGTTCGTCAACGGCAGCAAGGTTGCCTACAAGGCGGTTATGCGCCCGGTGGAAGGAACGATTTTAACGGTTGTTCGCGAAGCC
Source organism: Holdemania sp. 1001302B_160321_E10 (assembly GCF_015552275.1). Taxonomy (NCBI): domain Bacteria; kingdom Bacillati; phylum Bacillota; class Erysipelotrichia; order Erysipelotrichales; family Erysipelotrichaceae; genus Holdemania; species Holdemania sp. 1001302B_160321_E10. Next base: position 24,683 of record NZ_JADNEM010000021.1, read on the forward strand.
AGCGCGGCCGGTGAGCAATACATGAAGGAACATCCGGAAGCGACGATCGACGATGTGTTTAACTGCATTCTCGATGAATCGCGGATTTCACTGGCCAATACGCCGGAACTGCTTCCAGTATTAAAGGAAGTCGGCGTTGTCGACAGCGGCGGAACCGGGTTGGTCGTCATTTTAGAAGGCTTTAAGGCGGCGATGGATGGTCATCCGTTCGTCATGGAAGAAAAGGAAAGCACCACCGCTAAAGCGGCGATGGAGCTGGAAAATGAAGAATTCGGCTACTGCACGGAATTTATTCTGCGTTTAAGCGAGCAGGGACAGGTCACATTCACCGAAGATAAGATGAAGAAGGCGCTGGCCCGCTTGGGCGAATCGATCGTTGTCGTTCAGGATGACGATCTGGTCAAGGTGCACGTGCATACCCTGACCCCGGGCGACGCGCTGAACTATGCGCAGCGCTATGGCGAATTCGTCAAACTGAAAATTGAAAACATGCAGGAACAGCACAACACGATCATGAACGAATCGCTGCCGGAAAAAGCGGAAGCCCCGGTGGAAGAAAAAGATTACGCTCTGATTGCGGTTGCGGCCGGGGACGGCTTGAAGAAGCTGTTTGAGGAATACCGCGTCGACGTCGTGATTTCCGGCGGGCAGACGATGAATCCGTCGACTGAGGATTTTGTCGCGGCGATCAAGAAGGTCAAGGCGAAGCATATCTTCATCCTGCCGAATAACTCCAACATCATCCTGGCGGCGCAGCAGGCCGCGGCAGTGATGGAAGACCAGGATATCCGGGTTCTGCAGACAAAATCGATCCCACAGGGCTTATCCGCCTGCATCATGTTCAATCCGGAAGTCTCCGCGGAAGAAAACGAAGCGGAAATGACAGCCGCGCTGCAGCATGTCAAAACGGGGCAGATCACCTATGCGATCAAGGATACAACCTTCGACGGCATGGAGATCGTAGCCGGGGATTACATGGGCATCGCTGAGAAGTCGATCGTGATTTCAACGCCGAATAAAATGGACGCGTGCCTGCGGTTACTGGACAGCCTGATCGACGGGGATTCGGAGATCGTGACGGTGCTTGCGGGCGAAGACGCCAGCGAGGAAGAAACGTCCCAGATCGCCCGGTACATCGAAGATCAGTTCGGCGTGGAAACGGATATCCAGGCCGGAGGTCAGCCTGTCTACTCGTTTATCTTCGGCGTCGAATAAGTCAAAGGGACAATATTGTAAATATTGCAGGTCTGAAGTTTAAACTTGACAGAAACAGAAAATCGACGGAATGCGGAAAATCTCTGCATTCCGTTTTTGTTTTGTCTGCGAATGAAAATCCGGATTCTGCCATGGGCATAAATCAAACGCAAAAGCAGAGATCTCTACCGGAGATTTTCAAGTTCGCTTGGCGCTGACTTGAAAAATAAGGTATAATAAAGCTATTCTTGTTTGAAAGGAGGAAGAACCGATGGCGCTGACGTTAAAACAGTTGAAAATGACCCCGAAGCGGACCGAGCTGTTGGAAAAAATGGGACTGACCGACAGCGACGCGATTCTGATGTGCGTGCCGCTGCGCTATCAAAGCCGTGAGGTGATTCCTTATGATCAATGGCAGGTGAAAAGTGAGGTTATTCTGGAAGGGCAGATTGTGCGGCCGGCGCGGACGATGCGGATTCGCGGCGGCAAGACAATGACGAAGTTCCAGCTGGAAAATAACGACGATAGCTTTGAGATCACGATATTCAACCGCCCCTGGGCCAGTAATCTGACGGTGGGCCAGCGCGTGACGGTGATCGGCTATTACCAGGGCGGAAACAAGATTACAGCTTCGACGTATAACTCGCAGCCGCTGCAGGAACAGTTGGGCGTCACGCCGGTCTATCCTTTAAAGGAAGGCATGACGCAGAAGATGATGCAGGAAATTATCAAAAAAACCTTCATCACCGCTCAATCACATATTGAAGAGCTCGTACCGCTCTCGCTTCAGGCACAATACCGCCTGCTGCCGAAAAAGACGGCGCTGCGCTGCCTGCATTTTCCACGCTCCATGGATGAGGTCTACCAGGCCACGCGGACGCTGAAATATGAGGAGTTTCTGAAATTTCATCTTGTACTGGAGATGATCCACCGGCAACAGACCGAAACCGTGACGAAGAAAGCCAAGCAATTCGACGCTGAACAGGTGTACGCGCTGGCCAATCACCTCTCGTTCGCGATGACCCCGGATCAGTTCAAAGCGGTGCGGGATATTCTGGCCGACATGGGCAGCGATAAAATCATGTATCGGTTAATCCAGGGCGACGTCGGCTGCGGCAAAACCCTGGTCGCTTCGCTGGCTTTGTATGCCTGCGTGCTCAGCGGCCATCAGGGCGCGATCATGGCCCCAACGGAAATCCTTGCCCGTCAGCATGCCGTTTCCTTAAAGAAGCTTTTCGCCGGTCTGCCGATCAAGATCGACGTGCTTTGTTCGTCGCTGCCTTCGGCAAAGAAAAAAGAAGTGCTGCAGGCGATGAAGGACGGAACGCTGAATCTGGTCGCCGGCACGCACGCACTCTTTCAAAAAGAAGTGGAGTTTGCCAAACTGGGGCTGGTCGTCGCCGACGAGCAGCACCGCTTCGGCGTGGAACAACGCCGCGCGTTAAAGGAAAAGGGCGAGAAGGTCGACTTTCTGTTGATGAGCGCGACGCCGATCCCGCGGACGCTGGCCGCGACGCTCTACGGCGACATGGATATCTCGACGATCATGACGATGCCGCCGGGCCGCAAACCGATTCAGACTCGGTTAGTGGAGGAAAACAGCCTGCGCACGATCATGCCGCAGCTGTTGGACCAGCTGGAGCAGGGCGGTCAGATTTACATCGTCTGCAGCGCGATCGAGGAAAATGAAAACTTCGATGGCCGCAACGTGCTCGATATTTTTGAAAGCTTAAGCGAAGCCTTTTCAGGCAAGGCCAAGCTGGGCCTGATGCATGGGCGCATGAGCAGCGAGGAAAAGGAACAGGCGATGCATGATTTTGAGGCCAATAAGACGCAGATCTTAGTGTCGACGACGGTCATCGAGGTCGGCGTCAACGTCGTTAACGCCTGCTGCATGGTGATTTACGACGCGCACCGCTTCGGTTTGTCGCAGCTCCATCAGCTGCGCGGCCGGGTTGGCCGCGGACGCCGGCAGGGCTATTGTTTTTTATTGACCGCAAGTAAGGATCCGGAAAGTCTGGCCCGTTTGAAAATCATGGAACAGACGACGGACGGTTTCGAGATCGCGATGAAGGATCTGGAACAACGCGGACCAGGCGAGCTGCTGGGTACCCGTCAAAGCGGGGTGCCGGGATTGATTTTAGGCGATCTGGTCGCCGATACCAGAATCATCCAGACTGCCCGTCAGGACGCGGTGCGAATTCTGAACGATCCAGACAACGCGGAGTTTCAGCCGTTGTTAACTAAAATCCGGAAAGAAAATGAATCCGCTATTTCTTATATGGATTAATCACGATATAATAAAATAAGAGAATCAGAAAGGAAGAAAAAAATGAAAATATGCGAATGGCTTGAAGCACGAGGAATTCATTGCAAAGACAGCCGGTTGATTGAGCAGGCTTTTGTTCATTCCTCGTATGTCAATGAACATAAGCAGCTGAAACATGATAACGAGCGCCTGGAATTCATGGGCGATGCGGTGCTGCAGCTGTGGGTTTCGGATAAATTGTTCCGCCTGGATCCGCCGCTGGATGAAGGGCACATGACGACCTTCCGCGCGCAGCTGGTGTGCGAGGAGGCGTTGGCGATCTATGCCCGGCAGCTGCAGCTGAATTCCTTCTTGAAGCTGGGCGTGGGCGAGGAAAAAACCGGCGGCCGCGAGCGCGATTCGATTATCGCCGATATGTTTGAAGCGATGCTGGGCGCACTGTATGAGGATGGCGGGATGGGACCGATTGACAATATCCTGACCGAGGTAATCGTGCCGCATTTAAGCCATCCGGAGGAGCCGATCATCGTCGATTATAAGACGAAGCTGCAGGAATATGTCCAATCGGATTCCCGCAAAACCGTGACCTATGAAGTCATCAATACGACGGGGCCTTCCAATAAACCGGAGTTTGAAGTGCAGGTTAAACTGGACGGGATTATTCTGGGCACAGGCAAGGGCAACTCCAAGAAAAAGGCGGAACAAAAAGCCGCTCAGAACGCGTTTGAAAAGATGGTGCTGTGAAGATGAACAAGGGAAACTTCGGAACGCTGCAGGACGGCCGGTCTGCGCAGTGGTTAGAAATTGAAAACGATAAGCTGCGGGTGCGCGTCAGCGATTACGGCGCCACGCTGGTTTCATTGTGGATCAAGGACGCACAGCTGGACGCGGTGCTGGGCTTCGATCGGGTCGGCGGTTATCAGCAATCCGTCAAATACATGGGCGCAATGATCGGACGTGTCGCCAACCGCATTAAGGACGGGCAGTTCACGCTCGATGGACAGGTTTACACGCTTTACCGCAACGATAAAGGCAATACGCTGCACGGTGGTCAGGAAGGGTTTGACGCGAAGCTGTGGACGGTGCGGGAACATACTTCCCAGACGGTCACGCTGGAGCTGGTATCGCCGGCGGGCGACGAAGGCTTTCCCGGTGAGCTGACGGTCACGGTGACCTATGCTCTGGCAGGCAACCGGCTGTCGATTACGACACGCACCCGTACGACCGCCGCGACGCCGGTATCGCTGACCAATCACGCGTATTTCTCGCTGAACGGACAGATTCCGTCGTTAGACGAACATTGGATTCAGGTGGACGCCGATGAAATCGGTTTGCTTGATCCCAATGGCTGCACGCGTCCGGAAACGCTGGAGGTCGAAGGCACGGCCTTCGATCTGCGCCAGCCGAAAAAACTGACCGAGGTCTTAAACCAACATCACAGCCAGCTGGAAATCGCCGGCGGACTGGATCATAATTATGTGCTCAACGGCGTTGGCTTCCGACCGGTCGCCAGCCTGATCAAAGGCGGACTGACGATGCGGGTGCTGAGCGATATGCCGGACATGCATGTCTACACCGCCAACTTCTTAAACAGCGAGGTTGGCCGCGGCGGGGTGCGGTATACGCCGCATTGCGCAGTTTGTTTTGAAACGCAGTATTATCCCAACAGCGTCAATGATCCATCGAAGATTTCCTGCATTCTGAACCCGGGTGAAACGATGGAGCATTGCACGGCATTTGAATTTGATCAGGAGGATCAGGCATGAACAAGACAGAGCTTAAAGCGGCGTTAAATGAACAGCGGCCGCGGATCACCAGTCTGTATGGAGAGGGACAGGCGGAGCGTCAGATCGCACGCTATGGCCAGTTGATCGACGATTACGAAAGAGCGTTTGGAAATACGGACTGCGCTTTGTTTTCGGCTCCGGGACGAACCGAGGTCGGCGGCAACCATACCGACCACCAACATGGCCGCGTTTTGGCAGCCAGCGTCAATATGGATGCGGCAGCGGCGGCCGGCAGGCGGGAAGGCGAGGTCGTCTTTTACTCGGAAGGCTTTGAGATCAAACCAGTGTCGTTAGCGGATCTGTTTGTCCATCCGGAAGAAAAAAACACCTCGGAAGCACTGATCCGCGGCGTGCTGGCCGGATTTGTCCAGCGCGGCTACAAGATCGGCGGATTTCAGGCCGTTTCCAACAGTACGGTGCTGAAAGGCTCGGGAATTTCTTCCTCCGCTGCTTTTGAAGTGCTGGTCGGCACGATTTTATCGCATTTGTATAATGACGGACAGGTTTCCGCGCAGGAAATCGCCAAGATCGGTCAGTATGCAGAAAACGTGTATTTTGGCAAGCCGAGCGGGCTGCTCGACCAGATGGCTTGTTCCGTCGGCAATTTTGTGACGATTGATTTCAAGGATCCGCAGAATGTGCTTGTGGAACAGGTTGATTTTGATTTCAATCACAGTCAGATCGCGCTGTGTCTGGTCGATACGCGCCAGGATCACGCCGACCTGTCGGATGAATACGGTCTGATGCCTTCGGAAATGCGTCAGGTTGCCGCGTATTTCGGCGCCGAGGTGCTGCGTCAGGTGGAGCCGGCTGAGTTCTACCGCCGGCTGCGCGAGGTGCGGGAGAAGGTTCAGAACGATCGTGCAATTCTGCGGGCGATTCATTTCTTTGAGGAAGACGCGCGGGTGCCGCTGCAGGTGCAGGCGCTGAAGGATCACGATCTGAAGCGTTTCTTTGAACTGGTGATCGAATCTGGTCATTCCAGTTTCATGTATCTTCAAAATGTAACCAGCCCGAGCGATATCCGACATCAATCGCTGGCCCTGGCGTTAGCCCTGTCGGAAAATGTGCTGAAGGGGCATGGCGCCTGGCGCGTCCACGGCGGCGGTCTGGCGGGAACGATTCAGGCGTTTGTGCCGTTAGCGCTGCTGGAAACCTATCAGAAGGTTATGGACGACTGCTTCGGCGCAGGCAGCTGTCATGTTTTATCCATCCGTCCGGAAGGCGGAGTCCGGCTGATTTAAAAGAACCGTAAAGGTTCTTTTTTTGTTTTGTCAAGCAGAAAGCATCAGAATTCAGACACTTTCCTGTTAATGGAGATTGTGAATAATGAAATTAATTTAACTTGTTGAATTCACAAGGTGTTCGCTATATACTTAATTTATGAAAGGGATTGCAGAAAGGATGAGAGAACATGGTTGAAATTTTAGAAGCTCGTGTCCTGAACCCGCAGATCACGTTGCTGAAGTTAAAAGCAGAGCGGATCGCGAAGAAGGTTCAGCCAGGACAGTTTGTGATTCTTCATCAAGATGAAAAAGCAGAAAGGATCCCGTTAACGATTGCGGATTCCGATCCGCAGGAGGGCACGATCACCGTGATCGTACAAGCCGCGGGCGAATCGACGAAGCGGCTGTGTGCCTTAAAGACCGGTGATTCGATTCGCGATGTCGTCGGGCCATTAGGCCAGGCTACTGATTTTGGCGAAGCACAGAATATCTGCGTGATCGGCGGCGGCGTCGGCTGCGCGATCGCGTATCCAAGTGCGAAAGCCTGCCACCAGCGGGGCGCGCATGTCGATTTGATCGCCGGCTTCAAAAATGAATCGCTGGTTATTTTAAAAGAGGAAATGGCGGCGATCGCGGACGAGTTTACGCTGATCAGCGACGACGGCAGCACCGGAAAGCAGGGCTTTGTCACCGATGCGCTGAAAGAAAAGCTGGAACAGGGAAAGAAATATGATTTAGTCATCGCAATCGGACCGATCATCATGATGAAGATGGTTTGCAAGGTGACGGAAGCGGCCGGCATCAAGACGCTGGTCAGCCTGAATCCGATCATGATCGACGGCACCGGCATGTGCGGCGGATGCCGCGTCACCGTTGGCGGCAAGGTGAAGTTCGCCTGTGTCGACGGCCCGGATTTCGACGGCCATCAGGTTGATTTCGACGAGCTAATGCAGCGTAACCGCACGTATATGGAAGATCATCGCTGTCATCTTGAGGAGGCGAAATAACATGCCGAATATGCAGAATGAAAAAACGCCGATGCCTTTGCAGGAGGGCCTGGTGCGGATTACAAACTTTGAGGAAGTTGCGTTAGGTTATACTGAGGAACAGATGATCAACGAGGCAGATCGTTGTCTGCACTGCGTCAATCATCCATGCACAGCGGGCTGCCCGGTTTCCGTCATGATTCCGGATTTTATTCAGGCGCTGAAGCAGGGCAAGATCGACGAGGCTTACGGCATCATTACCAAGACCAACAGTTTCCCGACAATCTGCGGGCGCGTCTGTCCGCAGGAAAACCAGTGTGAAAAGAACTGTGTCCGCGGAATCCGCGGGGAAGCCGTGGCGATCGGCCGGCTGGAACGCTATGTCGCCGATCATCACACGCCAGTCTATCCGGAAAAGCCGCAGCCCAACGGAATGAAGGTTGCGATTGTCGGCTCCGGTCCGGCCGGACTGGCCTGTGCGGCGGATTTGGCGAAGGAAGGTTTTGCGGTGACGATCTATGAAGCTTTGCATGAGGCGGGCGGCGTCTTGCGCTACGGTATTCCGGAATTTCGTCTGCCGAAGCGAATCGTCGACGAACAGCTCGATCAACTGAAACACCTGGGCGTTGCGATTGAAACCAACGTCATTATCGGCAAGACCTTGACGATGCAGGAGTTGGAAGACGAAGGCTTCCAGGCGGTCTTTATCGGCAGCGGCGCCGGTCTGCCGAAGTTCATGGGCATTCCGGGAGAAACAGCGGCCGGGGTCTTCAGCGCTAACGAAGTGCTGACCCGCGTCAATCTGATGAAGGCTTATCGCGAGGATCATCTGACGCCGTATTATCAAAGCAATCACACGATCGTCGTGGGCGGCGGCAACGTCGCGATGGATGCCGCACGCTGCGCCCGCCGGCTGGGGAAGAAAGTCACAATCGTCTACCGCCGGTCGCTGGCGGAAATGCCGGCGCGCAAGGAAGAAGTCGAACATGCGATGGACGAGGACATCACGTTTATGACGCTGCACAATCCGGTTGAAATCTACAAGGATGAGAAAGGCTTCGTCAAAGGCGTGAAGCTGGAGAAGATGGAGCTGGGCGAACCGGATGAGCGCGGCCGGCGTTCACCGGTACCGACCGGAGAAATGATCGATTTGGTCTGCGACTGCGTGATCATGGCTTTAGGCACATCCAGCAATCCGCTGCTTGTCCGCAGTGAACCTCGTTTACAGACCAATGCCCGCGGGTGTCTGGTTGTGAACGAAGAACAGGAAACAACCATGAAGAACGTCTACGCTGGCGGCGACGCGGTCAGCGGCGCGGCAACGGTCATCCTGGCGTTAGGCGCGGGGAAGAAAGCGGCCGCCTCGATCATCAAGGCGCTGACGCCGAATAAAGCGTAATACAAAAGTCTTGGAGAGCTGCGCAGGTTGAGAGAAGCGCAGCTTTTCTCATTTTTTAAAACAAGCAAGGAGGAAACAAAATGCTTCCTTATCGAACAATGCTTTTTGATTTTGATTATACGCTGGGCGATTCCAGCCGTGGAATTGTGATGAGCGTCAACGCTGCACTGACGGCTCTGAACTATCCCCTGCCGAAACCGAAAGACATTCGCCAGACGATCGGGTTATCGCTGAACGAGATGTTCATCCGGTTAACCGGATGTCCTGACTTGAAGCAGGCCGCTCGTTTCACACAGCTTTTTAGAGCGAAGGCCGACGCGGTGATGGTGGGGCAGACGGATCTGTACCCAGGCGTCAGAGAAATGTTGGAGAAGCTGCAATCGCGTCAAATCCGCACGGGGATCGTCACAACGAAATATCATTACCGAATCGATCAGATTTTAGTCCGCTTTGGCGCTGCTGAGCTGATCAATGCGATCGTGGGCGCGGAGGACGTAAACCAGTCGAAACCGGATCCGCAGGGGATTCTTCTGGCGATGCAGCGGTTGAAAAGTACACCCGAAACAACGCTGTATGTGGGCGACAGTGTCGTCGATGCGTTGGCGGCTCGCCAGGCTGGAGTTGCATTTGCGGCTGTGCTGACCGGCACAACGCCGGCGGAGGCCTTTCAACCTTATCAGCCTCGCGCACTGCTGCGGGGAAGTTCGGAAATCCTGACGATGATCGAAAGTGTCTGACTGGAGAAGAATCGTGAATAGCCTTGACGATTATTTTTGTGAATGAGAGAGAAACAACCTCATGGATCATAAAAAAACTGCCTAGAAGGGAATCTGAGCAGGATTGACTAAATTCAGGAACATTCGTCAAAAAGAAGAAGGCGCATACCTTCAGGTATTATCGGCAGGAATTCCTGATTGTACCTGAAAATGCAGCGTGACCCGCAGAATTTCACTCTCGGTACCGAGGCGGAACGGTAATCCCCAGGCGCCCATACCGCTGGTGACCAGTGCTTGCGGCTGGGTGTCGCAGCGGCCGGCGACGCACGGATAAGCCAGTCTGACTACCAGTGCGAACGGCGCGACCTGTCCTGCATGGGTATGGCCGGAAACCTGTAAAAGCACGGCCGGGTTTTTCTCTTTCAGCTTGGGCTGATGATCGACGACGATCCAGTCGGCGTTCGACTTGCCGATCAAATCGTTTAACGCCAGGCGCGGCTGTGAGCGGTCCTGACGGAATAACAGCTGAAGATGCTCGTCAATCGCGATGGTTTGATCGCGAAGCAGCACGATCCGGCTGGCCTGAATTTGTTGGAAATACGCTTCATAGCGGCGTTGGTGGTATTCGTGATTGCCTGCCGCCATATAAACCATTTCCAGTTGAGAATGATTGACGGCGTCGAGGAATTGCTGCAGCTGTTGCGGCGTTGTGTATTCGTCGAACAGATCGCCGGCGATGATCACCGGCTGCTCCGGCGTTTGTTCCAGGATGCGGATTAAGGAGTTGATTTCCTTCGTGTTGACGGAGGTTCCCAAATGCAAATCCGAGATTACGGTGAACTGCAGTTCGTCATGCGGAAACCGTGAGCTCAGCGTGAGCTGGGTATCGTGAACGGCAAGCGTATGCGCCTGCCGCCATCCTGTGACGCTGATTCCGCCGCTCAGCAGGACGCTGAGACTCAGCCAGCAGAGCAGCCAGGTTCGCGTGCCGGTGGGCCGCAGCTGAAAAAGCAGCAGAAGCAGCGTGGAAACTGCCAGGAAAACTAACATGCCCAAGGCCAGGGCCTGAACGAATTGTGTAGAGCCCAGCGGTAAGGGCATGAACCGGACGATGAATATCAGCACCGCGATTCCGTCAAAAATCTGGATTTTTTTACGAATGCCGGATGCAACATGACTGCGCTCGAGCAGATGCTGCTGAGCGGCCAGACCCGCCAGAATTCCGGCCAAGACCAGAATTAATATCAATTTAAGCAACATAGTCTCACTTCCTATTCATTAGGATACCAGAGAAAACGAAAAATCAGCGTCAGAAAAAATAAAGAATTACGAAAACCGGCTTCAAAGAAGACCGGGACTAACTTGAGAGAATCAACTGAATGAAAATTGTTTCAGGAAGAAATTGAAAAAAGATCATCAAGAAGTCCAGGAAACTGGGGAAAAGACTTTAAAAGACCTGCGTTTTTTTCTATAATGAAAATCAGAATTGGAGTTGAAATCATGAAAATACTCGATTTGCGCAGCGACACGGTTACGCAGCCGACGCCTGAGATGCGGGAAGCGATCGCTTCCGCACTGGTCGGCGACGATGTGTATGGCGACGATCCGACGGTCAACGAGCTGGAGCGTCAGGCTGCCGAGCGTTTAGGCAAGGAAGCGGCATTGTTTGTTTCCAGCGGAACGATGGGGAATCTGTTAGGTGTTCAGTCGCAGACCCAGCGTGGGGATGAAGTGATCCTCGGAGCGCGGAGCCACATCATCACCCATGAAGTCGGCCATCTCGCTCAAATCTGTCAATGTATGGGGCGGACGATCGACAACCCGGACGACCGGATTTATCCAGACGATATCCGTCAGGCGATCCGGTCGGATGACATTCACGAACCGCCGACAACGCTGCTCTGTCTGGAAAACGCGTTGTCCAACGGCACAGTGGTGCCGTTGGAGATCATGCGGCAGGATTATGCCGCGGCGAAGGAAGCCGGACTCAACGTCCATCTGGACGGCGCACGATTGTTTAACGCAGCGACGGCGCTGGGCGTTAATGCGGCAGAGCTGGCTGCCTGTGCGGATTCCGTGACGTTCTGCCTGTCCAAAGGACTGTGCGCGCCGGTCGGTTCAATGTTATGCGGAACGAAGGAATTCATCGCCCGCGCGCGGCGCAACCGCAAGCGGATCGGCGGCGGTTTGCGTCAGGCGGGATTTCTGGCCGCGGCCGGATTGATCGCGATGAATCAAATGAGCCTGCGGCTGGGCGAGGATCACGCCAATGCGAAAACACTGGCGGCGATGCTGGAGGAGCTGGACGGCGTTGCGGTGGCGAAGGATCAGCTGGATATCAATATGGTCTTTCTGACGCTGAATGGTCTGGCCGCGCCGGAACGGTTTGTCGATGCGTTAAAGGAACAGGGGATTTTAATCAACGGTGCGGATCACGGCGTTTACCGGCTGGTCACGCACTGGGGAATTGAGACCGCGGATCTGCCGCGGATTGCCGCAGCGATCGACCGCTGCAGAAAGGAACTGTAATGGACTATAAAACACGCCGAACCCGCGTCATGGAGACGATGCCGCAGGGTTCCCTGGCATTATTCTTTTCCGGCAAAGCGCCGGTTCGTTCGCTGGACGAGGCCTATCCGTTTTCGGTCAACCGCAATTTCTACTATCTGACCGGCTTGGATCGGGAAGCGATGACGCTGGCGCTGATTAAAAACGGCGATTACGTTCAGTCGGTGCTGTTTATCGAGCCGTTTGATCCGGAACAGGCCCGCTGGGTCGGCGGCCGGATGAAACCGGAGGAAGCGCAGCAGCAGGCCGATGTCGACGCTGTGTATCCGAATGCGGAAATGCTGGATTTCATCCATCGTCAGATGAAGCTGAACCGCGGCAACCGCCGCATGAGCGTCGGGCTGGATCTGGCGAAGGAGAGCTGGGAGGAACCGGACGATCCGGCCTATCGGTTTGCCAGTCATGTGCGGCAGCATTATCCCAGCGTCGATCTGATCAACGTCCACGCGTCCCTGGCCCAGCTGCGGATGATCAAGGACGAGGATGAACTGAATCTGATGCGGCAGGCGCAGGAAGCGACGATCACCGCCGTCAAGGTGATGATGCGGCATTGCGCGCCGGGCATCAATGAAACCGAGCTGGAAGGGGTCTTTGACTTCGCATTAATGAAGCAGGGAGTGCGCGAGCATGCGTTCCCGACGATCTGCGCTTCGGGCGCTAATGCGACGACGCTGCATTACAGCCGCAATGACGAAGTGATCGAAGATGGCAGTCTGGTGCTGTGCGACCTGGGCGGTGCGGTCGGTCATTACTGTGCCGATATCACGCGCACCTATCCGGCTAACGGCCATTTCACAGAGCGCCAGAAACAGATTTATGATATCGTGCTGGAAGGTCAGCGGCGGGTGATCGCCGCCATCCGGCCGGGACGCACGCTGCGGCAGCTGAACCAGGTGCTGGTCGATTTTTACAGCGAACAGCTCGCCGCGATCGGTCTGTTGGATCACGGCATGACCGTGCGGGATTACTACTTCCACAGTGTGTCGCACCATCTGGGTCTGGATACTCACGACGTCAACATTGCGAATCTGCCGCTGGCAGCGGGGATGGTGATCACCGTGGAGCCGGGACTGTACCTGGAAGCGGAGGGGATCGGCATCCGGATCGAGGACGATGTGCTCGTCAGCGAAACCGGGGCGGTCAACTTAAGTGAAAAGCTGCCGCATACGACGGAAGAAATAGAAATGTTCATGAACAAGGGGGAATAAACAATGGACAAACTTCAACGTGATGAATTTTACAACTACCGCTTTTTATCCAATCTGACTGTATCGCCGGAAAAAACGGCGGCGGCTGTGACGGTCTGGCAGGCGGATCCCAAAAACAACGGCTACACAAGCAACATCTGGGTCCGCAAGGATCAGGGTTTTGCGCAGCTGACGGCGATGGATAAGGAAAGCAGCTTTATCTTTGACGATGAAACGACGATCCTGTTTGCGGCCAGCCGCGACAGCCAGGACAAGAAGAAGGCGGAAGCCGGCGAGCCGTATACCGCGTATTACCGGATTTCATTAACCGGCGGGGAAGCGGTCAAGGCCTTTACGGTACCGTTAAAGGCGATCGGGATCTGGAAGCTGGACGCCGATCTGTATCTGATCAAAGCCCGCACGGATGCCGGGATCGGCGATTTTGCGGCGATGAGCGAAGAACAGCGTGAACAGGTTTTGAAGGCGAAGAAAGACAACGTCGATTATGAAGTTTTCGATGAAATTCCGTTCTGGTCCAACGGCGGCGGATTTACGAACAAGCTGCGGAACACGTTGTATGTCGTCGATGCGAAGGCGAAGACCTGCACGCCGATTACCGCACCGCTGTTTATGACCGGCAATGTCGATGTGAAGGAGGGCAAGGTGCTGTATACCGGCGAGGAATATACAAGCCGACCGCAGCACAAGGCTTCCGTCTATCTGTATGACGTGAAAGCCAAGACGACGGAATGCATTTATGATAAAAAAGAATATTCGATTCACGAAGCTGCGTTTTTCGGTGAGGCCATCGTGCTGGCGGCTGCGACGACAACCCGCCATGGCAATAACGAAAACCCGTATCTTTATAAGCTTGATCCAGTGAGCCATGATGTGACGCTGTGGGCGCCATACGAGTACAGCATGGGCTCCTCGGTCGGCTCCGACTGCCGTTATGGCGGCGGCTGCGGTTTTGCGGCGGATGAGAAAGCGCTGTATTTCTTGACGACACGCGAGGACAGCTCACATTTGTATAAGATGGGCGCCTGCGGCTGCATTCAGCCGGTGATCGAGCTGACCGGCTCTGTCGATCATTTCGCGCTGGCCGACGGTAAGATTCTGTTTGCGGGCATGCTGGGGCAGAAGCTGCAGGAAATCTATGAGTACGATCCGGAAACCAAGACGACCACTCAGATTTCCGACTTCAACGAAGCGGTGTTAACGAATAAGTATGTCGCGGTTCCGCAGCGGTTAAGCGTCGAGTCGGAAGGCACGACGATCAACGGCTGGGTGCTGCTGCCGAAGGATTATGATGAAACGAAGCGCTATCCGGCAATCCTGGATATCCATGGCGGACCGAAGACAGTGTATGGCGAGGTCTTCTATCATGAGATGCAGGTCTGGGCGAACGAAGGCTATTTTGTCTTCTTCTGCAACCCGATCGGCTCCGACGGCCGCGATAATGAATTCGCGGATCTGCGCGGCAAATACGGCACCTGTGATTACAACAACATCATGGATTTCACAGATGCGGTGCTTAAGCAGTACCCGGCGATCGACGCGCAGCGTGTCGGCGTAACCGGCGGCAGCTACGGCGGATTCATGACCAACTGGATCATTGGCCATACTTCGCGCTTTGCGGCCGCGGCCTCCCAGCGCAGCATCGCCAACTGGATTTCGTTCTACGGTGTTTCCGATATCGGCATGACCTTCGGACCGGACCAGCAGGGCGGCAATATCTACGACGATACGGAAAAGTTGTGGTGGCATTCCCCAGTCAAGTATGCGCGCGCCTGCACGACGCCGACGCTGTTTATTCATTCGGATGAAGACTACCGCTGTCCGATGGCGGAAGGCTTGCAGATGTACACCGCTCTGGTCGATCTGGGCGTCGAGTCCAAGCTCGTGTATTTCAAGGGCGAAAACCATGAATTGAGCCGGTCCGGCAAACCGCTGCACCGGATGAGAAGATTGAACGAGATCACCGACTGGATGCAGTCGCATTTAAAATAAACCAGTAAAGAATAATGAGACGATACCGTTTAGCGCGGTATCGTTCTTGTATTCCGTGTTCCCGCACAAGTCCGAAGCGGGATCACAGATTTCAGGCGAGGTTGACGATTTTTATGCTGCGGGTTTAGAAATAGGGTAAAACAGGACTTTGAAATAAAAAAAGGAGCGCCATGACAGGTTTGATCCTGTTGTTTCAGGGCGTTCCTTTTTTTGTTATTCCTCTGGATTTTCAACGGGTTGATCCTGTGGGACATCGCCGCCTCCAGGGTTTTCATCACTGCCATTTTCCTCTGAATCCGCGCCGTCATTTACAGGTTCCTCGTCGGGCGCTGCAGTCGGCTTCGGTTCGGTGTGTTCCAGACGGTAGACGACGATTTCGGCAGGGGAGAACAGGCGCACGTCCATGCGGGTGGTGCCGGTGCCGTTGCTGACGTCAAGAAGAATGTCGTCAACCTGATGCTTGCCGCGGTAATATATCTCGGCATAATTCGCCCGGTAAAAGGTACCCAGCAGCGGAATGTAAACCTGACCGCCATGGCTGTGGCCGGCTAGCATTAAATCCGTCTGATCCTGCGGCAGCCGCAGCACGGTATCCGGCGTATGGCACAGGGCGATCGTGAAGCTGTCCGGAGAGATGTTCTGGTATGCCGCTTCCGGATCCGGATTGCCCAGCATCTCGCTTTCCAAACCGACTAACGAGATCGACTGAGTGCCGCGGTTGCGGATTTTCACGGACTGATTGTTCAAGACTTCAAAACCCGCTTCAAATAACAAGTGGCTGACCATTTCCCCGCTGCTCTGCGATTCCAGATCATGGTTGCCCAGCACCGCGAATTTTCCCAGCGGCGCTTTCAACCGCGATAAAGCGTTGCGGATCGTATCCATCGCCTGATCGTCAGGCCATTGGTTGGCAGGGTGATCGAACAGGTCGCCGCCGAACAGAATGACATCCGCGCCGACGCTGTCAATTTTCTCGATCAGCGCTTCCAGCCGTGAATCGTCGACAAAGGCGTTATAATGCACATCGGAAAAAAATAAAATCTGAAGACCGCTCAGGGCTTCCGGAATCTTTTCTGAACGGATCGTTTCCGTCCGGATCCGCACCCGCTTCGGCGCGATTTCCGTGGCATCTAAATAAAGCACGCCCGCGCCAGCGATCAGAAGCAGCACGATCAAGGTTATTTTCAGGATTTTCTTCATGAGAACTCCTTTCGTCCTTCTATTTTATCATAAGCGGCCCTCAAAAAGAATCGCGAAATCAGCGGAATTCACAGACCGGTGATGAATGACGGACGCTCAGCCTGGGAACACTAAGCACGAGGTGGACTATGAAGAAAAAATCAACTGCCGTCCGTTTTAACGGGCTGTTTCTGTTTTCGTATGCGGCCGGCGCAATCGGCACGACCCAGACGATTCCCTATCTGGTCTCGATGGGCTTTGAAGGCACGCAGAAGGGGATTATCCTGTCCGGGATGGCGATCTCGACACTCGTCACGCAATTTCTGTTCGGCTATCTGTCGGATAAATTCAAGGGCTGCCGCTGGTTTTTCCTGATCAGCTTCGGCGTTTTTTTCATCGGCGACGTCGTGCTGTTCGGCTTCCGCTGGCCGCAGTTCTGGTACCTGTTGGCGATGATCTCGCTGACCGGCGGCATTGCCCGGACGTGGCAGGGATTAGAAGATACGTGGGTGCTGCAGATCGATGAAACCAAGCCGGTATACAGCCGGATCCATGCCTGGGGTGCATTTGGCTGGGCGATCGGCAGCTGGGCTGCGGCGATTTTATTAAACTGGCTGGATTTCCCGGTCATCGCCGTACTTGTGTTTCTGACCAGCTGCGCGACGCTGTACTTCGCGTGGAAGCAACAGGATGCTCAGCGTGCCAGCGGCAAGGTCGTCAAGGTAGCGGACTTAAAGGAACTGGTAAAAAATAAAGCCTATATCCTGTTGGTGCTGATTCTGCTCGTCCTGTTTGGGATGGGGACGGCGGACATGTATATCGTCGTCGACAAGGTGATGGCGATCGGGGGAACCAGCTTTCATGTCGGAGCGAAGTGGGGCCTGCAGTCGCTGATGGAAATTCCGATTCTGTTAGTCGGGGACAAGCTGATGAAGAAATACGATCCAGCCAACCTGATGCTGGGGGCTTCCGTTCTGTTCGGCGTGCGCTTTGTCGTTTACAGCCTGATTCAGAATCCGTGGTGGATGATCGCCGCGGCGGTCTTCCAGATGGTCACGTTTCCGATCATCATTATCAGCTCCAAGCTGATGATTGACGAAATCATTTCGGAAAAGCTCAAATCCAGCGGTCAGATGGCGGCGATGAGCGTGTATATGGGCTTGTCGTTATTGATCATGCCCGTGTTTTGCAGCTGGCTGTCCGAGGCGATCGGATGCGATCCGGCGCTGCTTGTCGTCGCCGGATTTGCGGCGCCTGCGATCGTTTTGATTTTGATGTTTAAAAAAGCCCGCGGACCACTTCAAAAAAAATCCCAGAATTCGATTTGCCGGTGAATGACCGGCTTTTCTTTTACTTGAAAGCGATTTGGCTTTGTGTTACGCTATCGCAGGGTAAAGAAAAGGAGCCAAAGACGATGACAAAAAAATGCTACCTGTTGGATCTGGACGGCACGATGTACCGCGGAACGGCGATCATCGAGGGCGCGAAGGTCTTTATTGATTACTGTTTGAAGGAACAGCTGCCGTTCTTGTTTCTAACGAATAATTCCGGACGCACGCCGCGCCAGGCTGCGGATCACATGCTGAAGATCGGCTATCAGGGAATTGAGCCGAAGCATTTCTACACCTCGGCGATGGCGGCGAGCGATACGATGATCCGGCGGTTTCCCGACAAGAAGCGGGCGTACATGGTCGGGGATGAAGGGCTGCGTGAAGCGCTGCAGAACAATGGCTATGAGCTGGTGAACGACCAGGCTGATCTGGTGTTTATCGGCCTGGATAAGGAAGGAACCTGGGAGAAGTATTCACTGGCGCTGCGGCAGGTGCTGGCCGGGGCAATTCTGGTTGGTACCAACAACGATCGGATCTTGCTCAGCGAAGCGGGAGCCAACTGCGGCAATGGATCGACGGTGGCGCTGATGGAATATGCCAGCTCGCGCGAGGCGGTCAAGATAGGCAAACCGCATGCCGCGATCATCGAAGGCGCACTGGCCTATCTGGGCTTGGGCAAAGATGAGGTGGTGATCGTCGGTGATAACATGGAAACGGATATTCTGTGCGGCGTTCAGGCGGGAATTGAAACGATTTTAGTGACGACAGGCGTGCATGACCGGCAGGCGGCTGCGGCATATTCCTTCGCTCCGGATCATATAATTGAAGACCTGAGGGAACTCATGGACTAAGGAGGAGGATGCCTATCGGCACGCTGGAAGCAATTCGACAAGGCGGGCTGGTTCTCTACGCCTGTCTTAAGGCGTTTCTGCCGCTGCCGTCGCTGGAGGTGGTGCTGATTCCGCTGATTCTTAAAAATCCGGACGGCTGGCTGCTGTACGCGATGGAAGGGGCCCTCGGCACGGCAATCGGCGGCTGGATCGGCTATCAGATCGCAAGGCGGGCCCAGCAGGCCGTGCTGCGCAAATTTGCCAGCGAGCAGGAGATCGCATCAGGCCGGCAGCTGATGGATCGCTACGGCGTGCTGGCGGTGTTTATCGGCGGCGTCACCCCGATTCCGGATTTTTTGCTGGCCTATCTGGCCGGCATGACGCAGATGGCCCTGATTCCATTTCTGCTCAGCGACGGCACAGCACGGTTATTGCGGAGCGTGCTTGTCGGCTGGTGTATCCGGACGCTGGGCTATGTCGTCGATATCGAGCGCTGGGGCACGGTGATTTCATTAGTCATGGTCGCATGGCTGTTATTGCGCTGGGCGCGCAGCGACGGATGAAGCCAAGAAAAAAGGCCTCCGTTCCAAAGGGCCTTTTTCCTTGTTTATAAGGGGATAGAATGTTTCTGTACGATAATTTTTTTAAAGGGGATATTATGTTAGTTCGTAGGAGAAGAGGTTATCGTACAGGCAAGAGGTCTTCTCGCTCTTGCTGAATATAATATACCAGAGAAGTATAGGCGAAATATGTCGAAATTGTGTTAAAATGTGTGATTTTCTTAAAAACTTTGATTATAATGAAACAGGAACATAGAAATGAGGAAAGAGAATGAAGAAACCCATGATTGCCCTGACTGCCCGGATCGGTGATTTCCAGGGACAGAACCGGATTTTTGATAATCAGACATACTTTGACGCGGTCGCGCTGGGCGGCGGTATTCCGGTGCTTGTGAATTACGGCAGCGACGAGGATTATGAGGCGATTGCCGAACGTTTCGACGGATTGTTAGTGACCGGCGGCGAGGACCTGGATCCGGCGTTATTCCATCAGAGCGCTCATCCATCCGTCGAGCTTACCGATCCGCGCATGGACACGCTGGATCTTGAGCTGATCCGGCGCTTCGCGGCGAAAGGAAAACCAATCTTAGGCATCTGCAGGGGCATCCAAAGCATCAACGTGGTGTTCGGCGGCACGCTGATTCAGGATCTCAACACCCAGTATCCGGCCATGCGTCCTGCCGGACACCAACAGCACAAAGCCGAGCCGAAGCCGGCGATGGATGCGCCGTTTCATGACAATACCTTTGTGGAGGGGACGCTGCTGTATGAACTGTTCGGTCCGCGGCATGCGGTCAACAGCTTCCACCATCAGAATATCGACAGGGTTGCCGACGGCTTCGTCGTTTCTTCCTGGAGCGAGGACGGACTGGCGGAAGCGATAGAAAAGGACAAAATTCTGGCCGTGCAGTGGCATCCGGAACGCTTAACGGCGGATCCAGGCCACCGTGCAATCTTTGAAACATTTGTTCGCCAATGCCGGAAATAAAATTAGACAAATTCCGTAAAGTGTCTACAAAAACCGTTTAGTTAAGCCTTTTTTTAGAATTTGTATTGACAAGAAACCATAAATTCAGTAATATTCTATCAGGTCATAGGACCTGGATTGATTCATCTGTTATTGTTTTTCCCCCACCCATTCAAACAATAATAGATCCCCCCCAAGAGATAGAATCAATTCTGATAAGAGGACATCTTCGGATGTTCTTTTTTTGATTTCTTCTGGTTTTTTGAATCGCAAGTCTGTTATGTCCGGCGCTGAGGTTCTCAGATTTCATCGAGAAAAACAAGGTTGTTTGGATGAACATTTTCATTTGTCTTAGATGGGAGAAGGAGGAAAGCTTATGGCATGCTTAGGTATTTTTGAAGATACCGTAGATCCCGATCAGCCGATTCTCACGCTGCGGAAAACCGCACGCGTATTTGTGATCAATCCGCAGGGGCGGATCGGGATGATTCATGTGTTGGGACAAGATGAATTCGGCCTGCGCGATCATCTGGAAAGCTGCGGCGGCGGGATTGAGAATGGGGAGAGTGCGAGTCAGGCCGCCGTCCGGGAAGCGCGGGAGGAATTGGGCGCGGTGCTGACGGATTGGATCGAACTGGGCTGGATAGAAGACGAATATCATCGGCTGCAGCGGCGTAATCACAGCACGTTCTTCGTCGCGCATTGTGAAGCGGGATTGCATCCCCGCGCGTTGACGGTCAGGGAACGGCAGATGATGGCGGAGCCGGTGTGGCTGTGTCCGGAAGAAGTGGAACGGCGGCTGAATCCGGCAAACAATCAGGGCATCGGACTGTTGATCGCCCGGCGGGATTTCTGCGCCTGGCAGGAAGCGGTGCGCCGTCGTCAGATCCCTTAAGAAAAAGAATCCTCAGATGGGGATTCTTTTTGAAAGATCAGTTTATCTGTTTGCGTTTCTTATTTCATGCTTTTTCTGACGGTCAGCTCCGGCGCAGGTAGTACAGAATCGGCGCTGCCGGCCGGCCGTCGGTATAGGACCGCACGCTCCAGGCTGAGCCTAGTTGCTCGATCCAGCCGACGACGGCCTGCCATTCTTCCATGCCGCCCGCATGGCCGCGGTAACAGGCCAGCGCCAACAAGCCATCCGGCGTCAGATGCGATATGGCGGCGTCCAGTGCCGGCAGGGTTGTTTTAGGCGTCGTGATCAGCGGGCTGGAAGAATAGGGGAGATACCCCAGGTTAAAGACAATGATCTGGGCCGGCTGCGTCAGCCAACGCGCCAGTTCGGCATGATCGGCCTGAATGACCGTCACGTTGGCGAAGCCGGCGGTTTTTTTCTGCGTTTTCCTCACCGCTTCGAGCTGGATGTCCAGCGCCAGCACATTGTCGGCCAGACCGGCGAGGAAAACGGTGTCGTTGCCTCCGCCGCAGGTGGCGTCGACGGCCAGGTTGACATGCTCGAATGTTTCCCGGATCCAGCGGTGATTGACCGTATTGATATTCTCAGCCATGCGCTGCCCGCTTGCCCTGCCATGTCTTCTCCCGGGCCATAAGCTTGTCGATCTCGTTGAGGACAATCGTCTTCTTTTGAGTCCACTGCGGTGCGATCAGCGCATCCGAGGCGCCGTCCCCAGTCAGCCGCTGAATGATGATTTCCGGTCTTAACAATTCCAGCTGGCGCACGACAAGACTGACGTATTCCTCGCGCGACAACAGCGGGAAGGGCTGTTCGGCATAGCTGCGGGCCAGCTGCGTATCCCGCATTAAATGAAGCATGTGAAGCTTGACGGCATGGATGGGCAGCAGGTTGATCTGCCGCACGGTTTCCAGCATCATTTCTTCATCTTCACCCGGCAGACCGTCGATCAGATGAACACAGATTTTTAACGGGGTCAACGCCAGGCGCTGAACGGTTTCGACCACCTCGGCATAACTGTGACCGCGGTTGATCGTCTGCGCGGTGGCGTCGTGAACGCTCTGCACGCCCAGCTCCAGCCAGATTTCCTTGCTTGCGCAGCAGGATGCCAGCCAGGCGATCTTTTCCGGTTCCAGGCAGTCGGCGCGGGTCGCGATCGCAATCGCCGCGACTTCCGGGCGGTCTAAAAAGGGTTTCACACAGGCCTGAATTTTAGAGAGCGGACCATAGGTGTTGGTATAGGCTTGAAAATAGGGAATAAAGTCGGCGTCCGGCCATTTATGGCGCATGACGGCCTGGCCTTTGATATACTGTTCTAATAGTGGTTCAGCCCGGTCTCCGGCAAATTCCCCGCTGCCTGAGCTGGTGCAGAACGTACAGCCGCCATAGCCGCGGGTGCCGTCGCGATTGGGGCAGGTGAACCCACCGTCCAACGGAACTTTGGCGATTTTTTTGCCAAAACGATGGCGCAGATAATAATTCCAGGTATGATAACGTTTGTTATCATCGGAAAACGGGAACGGATTAACGGACTTCATGGGCTTCTCCTAACGGGATGTGTTTCAATTCGTCAATCAGCTGGATCAGAAGCTGGCTGATCGCCTCGAGCATCGCTTCGCCCCACGAAGCGGAAGCCGTAGCCGGCTGATCAGGCCCGGTCCAGCCGTTGTCGCAGATCGCGGCGATGGGTTGGGGCATCGTCAGCGTTACCCCCTTGAACTGAACGGTTTTAAAGCCGGTTGTCGTGATGTTCTCACTGAGCGGCTTCAGCGTGGATTCACGGCAGCGCTCGCGATGGACGGCTTGCGGACAGATCGCAAGCATCGCCGCCGTTTCTTCCCCGCCGCCATGGCCGCCGCCCCAGGCCGGATCGATTTCTTTGGCCATCTGCCACCAGTTGGCGATGATTCCAAGATCGCCCTGGCTGTTCAATTTCAAAGCGACCTGTTCCAGCGCCGGCAGGTTACCGCCGTGGCCGTTCAGAAACAGAAACCGCCGCGCGCCGTGAGTCCGCATACTGTCGACGATCTCCTGCAGGACACGCCGCAGCGTTTCCGTGCTGAGACTGACGGTGCCGGGAAATCCCCGCAGATAGTCGCATGAGCCAAACGGCAGCGCCGGCAGCACAAGGATTTCCGTCTGCTTTTCAATCCGCTGCGCCAGCGCCTCGGGAACCAGTGTATCAACGCCTAACGGATTGTGGACGCCGTGGCATTCCAGACTGCCAGTGATGATCATCACGCTGTCGTTCGTTTTAAAATAAGCCTGAACGTCAGGCCAGCTTGTTTCAATACTAAACATAAGCGAATCTCTCCTTATCTCTTGATTAGTGTAAGCGATCCGGCTGTTTTTTTCAACTCGGTTGACGATTGCGGCTTCTTTGCGCGCGCAAGAAGCGGTATAATAGAGAAAAGAATGGGGGAGAAACCTGATGAATCGAGACGCGATCTTAAACGCGGCGGTGGACGAACAAGCGCCGCTCATCTGTAAAACTGCGGAAGTGATCTGGAAGCACCCGGAAACGGGCTTTAAGGAATGGAAGACAAGCGCGTATCTGGAACAAATTTTTACCGATCTGGGCTATGAGCTGGTCAAACCGGAGGGGATACCTGGCTTTTACACTGATCTGGACACCGGCCGGCCCGGCCCGAAGCTGTGTCTGATGGGCGAGCTGGATTCTCTGATCTGCGCGGAGCATCCGGATTGTGATCCGGTAACAAAGGCGGTGCATGCCTGCGGCCATCACGCGCAGGCAGCGGGGTTGGTCGGCGCAGCGGCGGCCCTGAAGCAGCCGGGCGTGCTGGACGGGCTGTGCGGCTCCATCCGACTGATGGCGGTGCCGGCGGAGGAGCTGATCGAAGTGGGTTATCGCGAACAGCTGCGCGCCGAAGGCAAGATTGAATTTTTCGGCGGCAAGGTGGAGTTCATGCGTCGCGGTTATTTTAAGGACGTTGATCTGTGCGTGCTGATCCATACCTTCGACGATCCGGGGATGAAGCATGTTTATCAGCTGGCGCGGGGCAACAACGGCTGTATCGTGAAAAACATCACGGTTCATGGTCTGGCCTCGCATGCCGGCGGTTCGCCGGACAAGGGCATCAACGCGCTGTATGCCGCCATGCAGGCGCTGCAGGCGGTCAACGCTCTGCGCGAAACGTTCCGTGACGATGAACATATCCGCTTTCATCCGATCATCACCGAAGGCGGACAGGCGGTCAACGCGATCCCGGAGGAAGTTAAGATTGAAAGCTATGTCCGCGGGGCTTCGTTGGAAGCCATTGATCAGGCCAACCGCCGGATCAACCGCGCGATCGCGGCGTCGGTCGCGGCGATGGGCGCGACGGTCACGCTGCAGGATCGGCCGGGGTATTGTCCGATGCACGACGACGAAGCGATGAACGAAGTTGCGCTGACGGCGATGAAACGGATTGTCAGTGAAGATGAAATTTTGATTCAGACCCATTGGGGAACGGGCTGCACGGACATGGGCGATCTGTCGGCGGTGCTGCCGACGATTCAGCCGGGCTCCAGCGGATCGGTCGGGGCTTATCATGGCAAGGATTTCCAGATTGCCGACGAAGATAAAGCCTATGTCAAACCGGCGAAGGCGCTGGTCTTTATCGCCGATGAGCTGTTAGGCAACAACGCCGAAAAGGCGAACCAGATCGTCGCTCAGTTCAAGCCGCTGTATCCGTCGCAGAAGGCCTATCTGGAGGATGCCCGGCGGCGTTTCCTGGATAAGGAAGCGGTGCGGATGAATGCCGACGGCACGATAACGCTGGACTTTCAAAATGGGGAATAAAGCGAGATGCCGGCGTCGGTCAGAGCCTTGAAAGCCGGTCGAAGCGTCAGGACGAAAGACGGCCTTACACCCTATCAGAAGCAATGAATCCTGAAAGCGGCAGGCTGGTATTTTGCATGAACGAAAAGAAACCGCGCGTGCGGTTTCTTCGGGAGTTCTCAAACGAGAACTCTTTTTCATTTCCCGGATGATCTGGATTTTGTTTTCATTTAATGCAAATTAAGGAAGAAGCTGTGTCCAGTGTTCTAACGGGAAGCAGCCCAGCAGCGTGAAGCTGATCAGCGCATACAGAATGCCCCAGCGGGCGGCCGGGATGATCCGTTTTAAGCGTACCCAGGCTAAACCTGCGCCGACCGCCAACACGCTCAAAGCCCAGACCGCCAGTACCCGGCGCAGCGTCCAGCCATAAACAAGCGCGTACATCCCCAGCTTTAATCCGGCTAACAGGACAAACGCGATCGTGGCGACGCTGAACAGCTTGGCCAGCGAACGCAGGCGGCCGGGAGCGAGCAGGGAAGTTTCGCTGAGCGTATGCAGAACCGCCAGCACGCTGAGATTTAACAACACAATGCCGCAGAGCTGCCAGAAGCCCTGAACGGCATACTGACAAGCCAGCGTCACGGTGATGGCGCCGGCAATCAACTGCGTGAGATAGGCGTAAGCCTCCACCGCGAAGAACAAGCTGTAAATTCCGCACAGCACGCCGATCACCAGCACCGTCGTGAAGCCTGGCAAAACCTGCATCCGGGCCAGCGCTGCCTGCCATTGCCACAGCGGGACGGCCGGTTCGGCCTGGTACAAACTGCCGCCTGCCAGACCAAAGAGCCAGGCGCCGACCGGCAGCGAGAGAATCACGGTTAGCAGCGTCTGCGGCGAAAGCCAGCCGAACAATCCGGCTCCGAGCTGACTGGCGACTTCGGCGAAGAACGGATCGGCGCCGCTCAGCAAGCTCCAGGCCGTCATTCCGATTCCGCCGGCTAAAAGCAGCGAGAAGCCGATCCATGCCGGACTGTGCGCGCCGCGGCTGCGATCGGCCAGATAATCGCGCAGCGCACTGCTCAGTACCTTGATTCGTAGTAGAAAATGACGCAGCGGCAGAACACAGAAACCCCAGGCCAGTTCAAACGGAAAGCTGCCGCTGGTCCGGTTGTGGATTAAGATGCGGGTTCGGCACAGTGTCCAGTACACCGCTTCCAGATGCAGCGCCAGAATCTGCAACAGGGCGAAGAAGCTCGTCGGCTGATAGAAGCATAAGGAGAGCGCAGTCGTCAGCAGGCATCCCGCCCAGAGTCTGCTTTCGCGGCTGGCTGGCCGGTCTAACCGGTTTGCGCCGTGACTGACCAGGAACAAATAGAGCAGCGTGAAGATGACTACGGCCAAGTTGCGGTAGGTCATCAGACGGAAGTCTTCAAAGCCCATCGCATAACCGACGTACAGAAATGCCATGGGGAAACTGAGGATCGCCGCGGCTGACCAGGAGAATCTCATGGCCGTCTTTTCAGACGAGCCGCTTACCGGCCGGCTTTCGCTCATTTGCCTGCCTCCCGCCTGAATTCCAGCAGATCCCCTGGCTGACAATCCAGCACGTCGCAGATCTTGCATAGCGTCTCAAATTTGATGCCTTTCGCTTTGCCATTTTTCAAGATCGACACATTCGCCATTGTGATGCCGATCCGTTCGGATAATTCAGTCACGCTCATCTTGCGCTTTGCCAGCATGACGTCTAACGTTACATTGATTTCCATAGGCTTACACCATCAATTCGTTTTCCGTCTGGATCTGTTCGGCGATCGTGACCAGATAGGCGAGCGTGTAGGCGGCCACGGCGATCAACCCGCCCAAAGCCATGATTCCCAATCCGCTTAACATCAAAACCGGATGCAGGATGTTGAGGAATAGCGCGTAAAGACAGCCGATCAAGCACAGCGCGGTGTCAAAGAACGCCAGCTTGCAGATCCAGCGCAGACCTTCGGCATTTTCATGGCAGAACGAACGATTTCGGCCGATCCGCGTGCAGATCCGCCAGAATAAGATCAGCGCGATATACAGGATCACGGCTGCCGTTGCGGACAACAGCTGCAGCGGCAGTTCTTCATTCAGCGTCCGGCGGTAGAATAAAATCAACTCATGAAGCAGACTCGGAATGCAAAGCCCGAATAAAACAAGTCCCAGCGCCGCCAGAATAACGACGAACAGTTTAAGCAGAAACGCCAATTTTTTATTGTTCATAACATCAACCTCTTTTCATCTTTGATTATAACAAGAAAATCTTGAAAATCAATATAAATTTATCGTATTAAAATAAATAATTATCGAAAAACAATTTGTTTATTGCCGCAGAAGGATGATTGCTGGCCGGCGTAAAGAAAAATCCGGATCCTTTTAACTGATCCGGATGGGGTTGATTCTTTGTTTTCTCTAACAGCTGCGAATGAGTTCGGCGACTGCTTTTTTATCGTCGTTGGAACAAATTTCGATCATCGTTTCGTACGAGATTTCCTGATTGTCCGGGCAGCTCAGATAGCCCAGATAGCCTTGCGAATAACAGACGAGCACGTCTTTTTTCGGATCCAGATTCTGCATATAACCGGAGAACAGCTCAAACGGATTAAAGATCAGCCGGAACGGTCCCAGGCTGACGCGCGTGAATCGTACTTCATTGGGCAGCATCGCCAACATGCCGCGGTATTGTTCGACCATTTTCGCTCCCGTATGCAGCTCGCGGATTTCTTTCTCGCTCAAGCTTGCCGTATCCATCTGATTGATGTCAAACGTTTTCAAGCCTTTGTGAATCGGCAGCGTCTGATCGTTCCAATCCAGCTTCAGCGGCTGCATCCGCGGGGTCAGCTTCATCATCTTTTCCCAAGCCGACACGATTTCATTGGCCAGCCGGATGACTTCGTCGTAATTCTTGGCCTGACGGGTGAACCGTGTCGAAACGTCGCCGCACGGTCCCTGTAAGAACAGGAAGAATTCCTTCGGGTAACGCTGCTTCAGAATATCCAGCGCCGCGCCCGGATAATCGGAGGACAGGTAATCGGCATCCTCGGCGGAGATCGTCGGGTGGCAGTTATAGATCAAGAAATTGCCAATCCGTAGACCCTCTTTGAAAAAGCTCAGAACTCCGGCCAGAACAAATTGATCGCTGCCTTGGGACAGCCGGCAGCGGCCGACACCGGTGAAATTGCGCACCTGATAGGAAACCGTCAGCTGCGCGTCTTCGCTCATCCGGCAGTTTCTGACCAGATTGAGCAGCTTGATATCCAGACTCTCAAGATAAGGGGTATTTTCTTCAATAAAACCCAGCGCGTTGCATAAAGAAGGGGCATAATGCGTATGGGAACAGCTGAAAATGATCAGCGCGTCTTCGCCGACGGCCTGGCGCAGCGATTCCTCCATCCGCTCCTGAACGTCCTGCGAAATTCCCAGCGAATCAAATGTGATCAAGATCACTTCCCGACCATCGTCTACCATCCGCAGACAGCGGGCATATAAATCACCGCGAATTTTATTCAGCGGCTCGGCCTGCGTCAGAAATCCGACCGGCAGACAGCTGAAGGTAGGATTGATGCAGACTTGATTGTAACCAATTTTCACGTGATATCCCTCATTTCAAAATTAATTATAAAACGACTGGTTTGAAAGCGCAATCTTTTGTCCTGTTTTCGACGATTTGAAAGAATTCAAAAGAGAGCAGGCTATGTCTTGACGGGTCTGGGCGACAGGCAGATTGAAATGTAAGTGGGATTTTTCCTCATTAAATATGCAAGGGAATCAACTGAGCTGACTTTAAACTGTCCGGTGAAAAGAATTCGCGCACAGTTTTCTCAACATGCACAGATCATAACCACTTTGATCAAGCTGGCAAACAAGCAGGATCGGGCAGGGGCAAAGAATTCGAAAATAAAGTAAAAAACGGCGCATTTTCTGCGCGCCGTCCGTTGATAAAATCAGTTCCGATTACAATTCGATTGACTGGATCGCAATACACCGCGGTCCGCCCTGAGTAATAAACGCGCAGGACAGATCGTAGAGAACGCATTCAGCTTCCGGAAACCGCTCCTTAACTCTGGCCAGAACCTTTTCAGCCTGTTCCTTACTGAACGCATGGGATACGCTGATCTGAACGCGGGCGTTGCGGACGTGTTCCTCCAGCTTGCCTAAGACCGATTTGACCGCGACGTCAAAGCTGCGGCCGACGCCGAACTTTTCCAGCCGCCGGCCTTCTTCGGCCTGAATCATGATCGGCTGTAATTTCAACAGGCCGCCCATTGCCGCCGCCATCGGCGTGCACCGGCCGCCGCGCTTGAGATAGCTGAAATCCTGCGGCAGTAAGAACGACAGGCTCGTCGCAATTTTATTCTGAAGTGTTTCCAGAATATCTTCGATCTGCCGCCCGTCGCGAATCAGCCGCGCCGCCAGGTCCACCAGATACCGATGCGGTCCGCACAGCGTTTGGGAATTGACTACGTGAATCCGTTCCGGATGCTCCGTGTGCTGCCGCGCCGCTTCCGCCGTCTGATACGTTCCTGACAAGCCGTCCGCCATGGAAATGACGAGAATTTCATCATCCGGATATTTTTCAAACAGCTCGATCAGCTCGCCCATCGAAGGCTGCGACGAGGAAGGAATGTAGCCGGCTTTGATCAAGCCCAGAAACGTCTCGGCGTCGATTTCTTCAAATTCGCGGTAAGTCTTGCCGTTGATCGTAACACACAGCGGCGTGATGTCGCAGGGCAGCGCCTTGCCTTCTTCAATGGAATAAAGCGTGGAGGAATCAGAAATTAATCGAATCATAGTTGAACTCTCTTTCTTTACTTTTAAATGGATTAGGGAACGGGATGCGCTAAAGCAGAATGTAGCTCAGCACTGCGATGAAGTGAAAGAACGATCCCAGCAGAATGAACAGATGGAACAGTTCGTGAAATCCCCATTGCTTCGACAGATCCGGCTTTTTGATCATATAGATCACGGCGCCGATCGTGTACGCGATTCCGCCCAGCGCGATCAGCATCAGGCAGCCGGAAGGCATCTGCGAGAAACCGCTCCAGTCAAACAGTACGGCCCAGCCCATCGCCAGATACAGCAGCGTATACAGAATCCGCGGCGCACTCAGCCAGCAGATCTTCGCGATGATGCCGGCCAGTGCGATCGTCCAGATCACAACCGCAAACGTAATTCCCTCCCGCCCCGGCAGATAGGTCAGACACAGCGGGGTGTACGTGCCGGCGATCAGCACATAGATCATCGAATGGTCCAGCTTGCGGAACAACGTGTGATGCGGATGATCCCAGCTCAGTGTGTGATAATAGCTGGATGCGCTGTACAACGCGATCATCGAAGCGCTGAACACGCAGCAGGCCAGAATCGTTTTAAGCGGACGTTGGTTCGCAACTCCGGCGGCGATAAACACCAACGTGGCGATCACGCCGAAGCAGGCGCCGAGAAAATGGGTGTAGCTGCTGATCGGATCCTGAACATTCTTAAACCAACGAAACATACTATCAGCTCCTTTTTAATCTAGTTATCAAAACTAGATCATGTAAATATCATATCATATTGGCGAGGAACTTCAACTACAAATCTTGGTTTTTGTCTAAGCGTATGCTTATTCCCTTATTCATTTTCTTATTGTAGCCGTTTTGACAAGAATTGAAAAGCCTTTCCGGCATTTTTTTAGCGGGATCACAGGCAGAAAAAAGAGGGTTCAGGAAAACGTTTCATAAAAAAGAAACAACGATGAAAACCCTTGTTTTTCAGGCAAGATTTGATTGACTTAAAACGGGGATTTTGTTATTCTTGAATAAGCGATGAAAAGGAATAGTAATTCTACCGTCTGACCGATCAGAGAGCCGGTGGCAGGTGCAAACCGGCGGCAGACCTGAACGAACTGACCTTGGAGCTGAATCTGAAAAAAAGGATTCCGTGACTTCCTGCGTTAAAGGAAAAAGAGGGGCACAGAAGGGATCTTTCTGTGAACTAAGGTGGTACCGCGCGCTGACGTCCTTAGATGAAGGGCGTTTTTTATTTGTTTGAGAAAGGATGAATTTTATGAGCTACGATCACAAGAGTATTGAGACAAAATGGCAGAAGGTATGGGAGGAGAACAAGACGTTCGCAACCGATGCCTGGGACTTTTCCAAGCCGAAGTTTTACGCGTTGGATATGTTCCCGTACCCATCCGGGGTCGGTCTGCATGCCGGCCATCCGGAGGGCTACACGGCGACCGACATCGTCAGCCGCATGAAGCGCATGCAGGGCTACAACGTGCTTCATCCGATGGGCTTTGACAGCTTCGGTCTGCCGGCGGAGCAGTATGCGATCCAGACCGGCAACAATCCCAACGGCTTCACACTGAAAAATATCGAAACGTTTAAGCGTCAGCTGAAAATGCTGGGCTTCAGCTACGACTGGGACCGCGAGGTATCGACGTGCGATCCTTCGTTTTACAAATGGACGCAGTGGATTTTCAAGCAGCTGTTTGAAAGCGGCCTGGCAAAATGCGTTGAGATGCCGGTTAACTGGTGTGAGGAATTGGGCACGGTTCTGGCCAACGACGAGGTCATCGACGGCAAGAGCGAACGCGGCGGTTATCCGGTTGTGCGCAAGAACATGCGCCAGTGGGTCATCGACATCGTGCAGTATGCCGAGCGGCTTTTGGAAGGGCTGGACGAGGTGGACTGGCCGGAATCCACAAAGGAAATGCAGCGCAACTGGATCGGCAAATCAATCGGCGCGCTGGTGGATTTCCAGGTTGCGGGGCATGCGG
This sequence comes from Holdemania sp. 1001302B_160321_E10, assembly GCF_015552275.1. Lineage (NCBI taxonomy): Bacteria > Bacillati > Bacillota > Erysipelotrichia > Erysipelotrichales > Erysipelotrichaceae > Holdemania > Holdemania sp. 1001302B_160321_E10. Next base: position 56,376 of record NZ_JADNEM010000021.1, read on the forward strand.
AGCAATTCACGGTTTTCACAACCCGCTGCGACACGCTGTTCGGCGCGACCTACTGCGTTTTAGCGCCGGAGCATGCGCTGGTTGATCAGATCACGACGCCGTCGCAGAAAGCGGCGGTCGAGGAGTACAAGCGGCAGTGTGCGACAAAATCGGATCTGGAACGTACGGAATTAAACAAGGAGAAGACCGGCGTCTTCACCGGTGCGTACGCGATCAATCCGGTCAACGGCAAGCAGATCCCAATCTGGATTTCCGATTACGTTCTGGCTACCTACGGCACCGGTGCGATCATGGCGGTACCGGCTCACGACGACCGCGACTATGCCTTCGCCAAGAAGTTTGGTTTGGAAATCATTCCAGTCCTGGAAGGCGGCAACGTCGCCGAGGAAGCCTGGACTCAGGACGGCGTGCATATCAACTCGGAATTCTTAAACGGCATGAACAAGCAGGACGCGATTGACGCAATGATCCAGTGGCTGGGCGAGCATCACTGCGGTCAGAAAAAAGTCAATTACCGGCTGCGTGAATGGATTTTCGCCCGCCAGCGTTACTGGGGCGAGCCGATTCCGATCGTCCATTTGGATAATGGCGATACCGTCGCGTTAAGCGATGATCAGCTGCCGTTGTTACTGCCGGATCTTAACGATTACAGCCCGTCAAAGACCGGCGCTTCGCCGCTGGAGAAAGCCCCGGATTGGGTGAATGTGGAAGTAAACGGCGTCAATGGCCGCCGCGAAACGAGCACGATGCCGGGCAGCGCCGGCAGCAGCTGGTATTTCCTGCGTTATATTGATCCGCACAATGAGAAGGAACTGGCTGATCCCGAGCTGTTAAAACACTGGATGCCGGTCGATCTGTATATCGGCGGACCGGAGCATGCGGTCGGGCATCTGCTTTACAGCCGGATGTGGAACAATTTCCTGTATGATAAGGGCGTCGTCCCGGTCAAGGAGCCGTTCCACAAGCTTGTCCATCAAGGCATGATTCTCGGATCCAACGGGATTAAAATGGGTAAACGATTCCCGGAATATGTCGTCGATCCGAATGTCATCGTCGAGAAGTACGGCGCGGATACGCTGCGGCTGTACGAAATGTTTATGGGACCGTTAGAGGCCAGCAAGCCATGGAGTGAAAAGGGTGTCGACGCTTCGCGCAAATGGCTGGAACGCGTCTGGCGATTAGTCATGGAACAGCCGGAGAAAATCACGGACGAACCGACGCCGCAGCTGGACTACGCCTACCACTTTACCGTGAAGAAGGTCACGGAGGACATTGAAACGCTGAACTTCAATACGGCAATTTCGCAGATGATGATTTTTATCAACGAATGCTACCGCGCCGACAAGATCAACCGCGAAATGCTTTTAGGCTTCATCAAGCTGCTGAGCCCGTTTGTGCCGCACATCGGTGAGGAAATGTACCAGCACTTAACCGGCGCGGAAACGATCGCTTATGAAAGCTGGCCGACCTATGACGAAGCGAAGTTGGTGAAAAATGAAACGGAGGTCGTCGTTCAGGTCAATGGCAAGCTGCGCGGCAAGTTCATGACGTCGGTGGACGCCGGGGAAGACGAGCTGAAAGAAAAGGCGTTAGCGGTCGAGAACGTTCAGCCGTTTATCGAAGGGAAGACGATCCGCAAGATCATCGTGATCAAGGGCAAGGTCGTCAATATCGTCGCAAATTAATGGAATAACAAAGCCAGGCCCGTCAATGAACCTGGCTTTCTTTATGAGGCATGCTAATGCGTACAGAGTGGAACAGGCATTCAAGAAAAGGGAGGATCGGCATGGAAATCACGATGATCGCCGCACTGGATGAAGCTGGCGGCTTGGGTAAAGCTGGCCGAATGCCGTGGCATTGCCCGGCGGATCTGCGGCAGTTTCAGGCGTATACGATGGGAAAACCGCTGCTGATGGGCCGGAAGACGGCCGAGCCGCTGCGCCGCAAGCTTGTGGGACGGCAGCTGATCATCCAAAGCCGAGTAATGGAGGATCCGGATTTTCCCATCGTTCGTTCGGTTAAAGAAGCGCTGGCCTGGATGGAGGCACACCCGGAATATGACGAGCTGGTGATCGGCGGGGGTGGGGAAATCTACGCTTTGTGGCTGCCCTATGCCGCTCATTTGCGGTTAAGCCGGATGGCTGGCCGCTATGACTGTGATACGTTCTTTCCAACGTGGGATCCGCAGGAATGGGATTGCCGCAAGCAAACCCGGGAAGACGGTTTTGTGCTGGAAGAATGGGATAGAATGAAGCCATAAAAAATAAGAGGTAAGGTTTTTGCGTACAAAGGGCAAGATGTTCTTTCATGGTTTCTTATCCGTAAGGGCCTTTTAAAATGCACTGAATAAGATTTAGTTTTCATGCTGCCGATCAGGAGAAAGAGAATAAATGAATCTTGACTAATTAAATGTAACAAAATGAAAGAATTTGAAAGAGAATGAAGAAAAAGTGAAAACTAGCGGAAAACCGAACTCAAACATGCTATACTAATACCATATTTTGGGGGTAAAAACATGAAAAAAATCCGCTTAGATCAATTCACGGAATATCGCTTTTGTTCCAATCTTCAAGCCGGACCGAAACCCAACACCGCGGCCTTTGTGGTGACGCAGGCCAACGGCGACAACGGGTATGACAACCATCTGTGGCTGCTGGAGGACGGGCAGGTCCGGCAGCTGACTTCGTTTAACGAATCCAATTTTATCTGGGAAGATGAAGAAACGCTGTTGTTTGCTTCGCTGCGGGATCCGAAGGATAAAGAAGCGCTGGCTGCGGGCGAGGAGCGCACGGTTTTTTATCGGCTGAATATCCATCAGGGCGAAGCGCGGAAGGTGATGACGATTCCTTATACGGTCACCGGTTTTAAACGGATGAAGGACGGACGGCTGTTTCTGACGATCCGCTATCATCTTGACTATTCCCGCATGGCTGAACTGCCGGAACAGGAAAAGCAGGCGTTGTTAAAGAAGAAAAAAGAAGAACAGGATTATCAGATCGTGAGCGAAGCGCCATATTATTTTGATGGTGCCGGGTTTACTAACGGACTGCGCAGCCGCCTGGCAGTCTGGGATCCGAAGCAGGGATCTGTAGACTTTTTAACAGCGCCGACGTTTGCGGTTTCCGGACTGGAGCTGGAAGCGAAAACCAATCAGGTTGTTTTCTGGGGCGCAGATTTCACGACAGTCAAAGAAGTCAAGGACGGGCTGTACCGGCTGGATCTTGTGACGAAAACGACCGACTGCCTGATCGAACCGGGCTTGATGAAGATCAGCTTTGCCCATTGGTATGGTGAGAAGATTTTGACCGCGATGAGCGATGGCGAAAAATACGGTGCCGGTGAAACACCGAAGCTGTTTCTGGTTGATCCGCAGACGAAGGCTCAGACGCTGTTCAATGATAACGATGCGACGTTTGGCAACGCTGTCGGCACTGACTGCGCCTTTGGCGGCAGCGCGATGAAGAAGATTGCGGGCACAGATTTCTATGCCGTGATGACCGACGCCGATCATACGCCGCTGTATCGCTTTGACAGTCAGGGGTATCGGACGGAGGCGCTGCCGTTTGACGGAGCGATCTTCGGTTTTGATCTGCAGGGAGATACGGCCTATTTGATCGCGATGAAAGACATGAAGCTGCAGGAAATTTACGAAGCAAACTTAAAGACGGGGGAATGCGTGCAGCGCTCGCATTTTAACGACGCGGCGCTGGCTGAATGTTATGTAGCGATGCCGAAGCAGCTGGACTATGCGCAGACGCCGGATCCGCTTTGGGGCTGGGTGCTGGAACCGAAGGACTATGATCCCTCGAAAAAATATCCGGCGATTCTGGATATTCACGGCGGGCCGCGCGGTTCCTATGGACCGGTGTTCTATCATGAAATGCAGCTGTGGGCAAACGAGGGCTACTTTGTCTTCTTCTGCAACGTCCATGGCTCTGACGGCCGCGGTGACGCGTTCGCCGATCTGCGCGGAAAATTCGGAACGATCGATTTCGACGATTTTATGCAGTTTACCGATGCCGTGCTGAAAGCCTATCCGCAGATCGATCCGAAACGTTTAGGCGTGACCGGCGGAAGCTACGGCGGCTACATGACCAACTGGATCATCGGTCATACGAACCGGTTTGCGTGCGCAGCTTCGCAGCGTTCGATTTCCAACTGGGTCTCGGAAAACATGGTGTCCGACATCGGCTTCTCCTTCGGCAATGATCAGATGGATGCCACGCCGTGGAGCGACGTGAATAAGATCTGGGACCAGTCGCCGTTGAAGGCCGCGGATCTGTGCGTTACCCCGACGCTGTTTATCCATTCGTTTGAAGACTACCGCTGTCCGATTCAGGAGGGCATGCAGATGTACAACGCGATTGTCCATCATGGAGTGGAAGCCCGGATGTGCCTGTTCAAAGGCGAAAGCCATGGTCTCAGCCGCGGCGGCAAGCCGCTGCACCGGATCCGCCGGCTGCAGGAAATTACCGACTGGATGAACCGCTTCTGTAAGCAGGAGGAGAAATAATCCTATGAATAAAGTAACGATTGATTTTTTTGATCAGGCGCATTTCTTATCGAACCTGAAAGCAGCTCCTGATGGATGCCGCGCTGCCTTTCTTGAATGTCAGTGCCGCGATGAGGGCTATGCGAAAAGTCTGTATCTCTGCGATGGCCGTCACACCGCACGGTTAACCAGCGAAGGCGTCTTGGATTATGTTTGGGAGGATGATCAGACGATTCTGTTTTCCGCCTGGCGCCGGATGGGGCAGAAGGACAGCTCGCCGTATGGCGAACAGACCGATCTGTACCGGATTGATATCCGGGGTGGGGAAGCCCGTCCGCTGATCAGTCTGCCGCTGGCGATTGAACAGATGGAGAAGCTGAATGAACAGGAGCTGTTAGTGACGGCGGAGGTGCGCAAGGACTGCCCAGATTTTGCGTTATTGACGGAAAAAGAACGTCAGGACGTTATGGACCGGCGTAAGGCGGAGGAAGACTACCAGGTTGTCACCGAATCGCCGTTTGTGCTGGATGGCAGCGGCTTTATCGAGGGCACCCGCAGCCGCCTGTTTCGCGTTGATCTAGACAATGGGAAAATAGAAGCTCTGAGTGAACCGCTCGAATCCGTCAGCCAGTTCGCTGTTGTGGACGGCCGGGTTTTAATGAGCGTGAAAAAATTTGAGGTTGTGCGTGGGGAACAGGATGGCTTAGTCTGCCTGGATCTGGCCGCGAATCAACGCCGATGCCTGATCGAGCAGGGGCGGATGCGGATTCGCCAGATCGGCTGGCGTCAGGGACAAGCGGTTTTCTTTGCGTCCGAAAATAAAACGTTTGGAACGACGGAAAACCCGAAGCTCTATCAGCTGGATATTGAGACAGGTGAAATCCGCTGTCTGCTGGATACGGAAAACCACATCGGCTCCAGCGCGGTCATGACGGACGTCATTTATGGTTCCGGCCGGCAGGTACTGTTTTCCGACGAGAGCGTGCTGGCCGTGCACACGGACCGTTATGCGGACGAGGTTTTACGGATTGATGAACACGGCAGCGAAGCGGTACTAAGCTGGCCGGGAGCAATTCAGGCGATTGAAACGGTCAAGGGTCAGCTGTGGCTGATCGGCTTACAGGATCAGAAGCTGCAGGAGCTTTACAGCTGGGATCCGGAAATGAAAACGACCCGGCAGCTCACGCATTTTCATGACGAACTGTTGGCGGAAACCGAGATTGCCAAGCCGGAGCATTTCATGGTTAGCCGCGGCAGTTATGAGGTGGACGGCTGGATTCTGAAGCCGGCGGACTTTGATGAAAAACGCACCTACCCCGCGATTCTGGATATTCATGGCGGACCGAAAACGGCGTATGGCGAGGTGTTCTTCCATGAAATGCAGTTTTGGGCGGCACAGGGCTATATCGTCTTTTTCTGCAATCCCACTGGGTCTGATGGTAAGGGTGACCGGTTTGCCGATCTGCGCGGGCGCTATGGGCAGATCGACTATGAAGATCTGATGGCCTTTACCGACGCCGTGTTAGACCGTGTGCCGCAGATTGATCCGCGCCGCTTGGGCGTGACCGGCGGCAGCTACGGCGGCTACATGACCAACTGGATCATCGGCCATACCGACCGCTTCAGGGCGGCGGCCAGCCAGCGCAGCATCGCCAACTGGGTGTCGATGATCGGCACGGACGACTGCGGATTCACTTTCGATACCGATCAGATGGATGCCGATCCGTGGAAGGGTATGGTCAAAATCTGGGATCAGTCGCCGCTGCAGTTTGCGGACAAAGTGAAAACGCCGACGGTCTTTATCCATTCCTTTGAAGATTACAGCTGTCCGATTCAGGAGGGCATGCAGATGTACAACGCGATCGTCCATCATGGGGTGGAGGCGAGGATGTGCCTGTTTAAAGGTGAAAGCCACGGCCTGAGCCGGATCGGCAAACGCCATCACCGCGTGCGCCGGCTGCGCGAGATGACCGATTGGTTCGATCATTATTTAAAGGAGACCGCACATGAATAAAATTACGATCGATCATTTTCAGCGTATGCAGTTTCTTTCTGCGCTGGCGCTGTCGCCGGCCGGTCAGCCGGCCTGGGTGCGGACGCAGATTGAAAATGATGCGTATATCGGCCAGCTGTTTGTGCTCGATCATGACCAGCCGAAACAGTTGACCTCCGGCAATGAGAGCCTGTTTGTCTGTGACGATGAAAAGACGCTTCTGTTTATTTCTAACCGCGGTGAAAAGCCGCAGCCGGAAGCCGAATCCACGACGTTTTATCGGATCCGTACCGACGGCGGGGAGGCGGTCAAAGCCTTCACGCTGCCTCTGAAAGTCCGGCAGATCGTCCCAATCATACAGGGACTTTATGTTTTGATTGCCCAGATTGATCTGACGGCGGCGGATTATTGGAAAATGAGCGAAACGGAGCGCGAAGCCGTGCATCAGCGGCGCAGGGCGGAGGCAGACTATCAGATCGTCAGCGAACAGCCGTACTATCAGGACGGCGCCGGTTATACCAACGGTCTGCGCAGCCGGCTGTTTCTTTATAACGAAGCACAGAATGAATTAAAACCGCTGTGTGAGCCGCAGTTTCACGTTTCCCGCGCGGTTGTCAGCCCGGATCATGGCCATTTAGTGATTTCCGGCGCGCCATTTGTTAAAGTCCGACAGCCGAAGGAAGGGCTGTATCGGTTGGATCTGGACACGCTGGAATCTCATTGCCTGCTGGAGCCGGGACAGTTCAGCATTGCCGAGATTCAATGGCTGTCCGAGACGCAGATTCTGGCGGCGATGAGCGATCAGCAACGCTATGGAGCGGTTGAAAATCCGTTCTTCTACACGCTTGACGCCCAAACCGGAAAACGGGAACTGTTGGCGGAAAATGAAGAAAGCTTGGGCAGCGCGTTGGGCAGTGATTGTCAATACGGTTCGGGAAAACAGGCGCAGATGGGCCCGGACGGACTGTTCATGGTGCATACGCTTGGAGCCTTCGATGAAGTCCGCTGTCTGAAAGCGGATGCTACCTGGCGCACAATCATGCAGCTGGACGGCTCCATTCAGGCGCTGGCCGTGACTGACGAAAAGCTGTGGCTGATCGCGATGCTGGGGCAGAAGCTGCCAGAGCTGGTTTGTTTCGATCGGAAAACAAATGAGCTGCATCCGCTGACCGCTTTCAACGAAGCGGTGCTGAAGGATTGTTACGTCGCAGAACCGCAGCCGCTGAGTATTCCGGCGGGCGAGTTTCAGGTTGACGGCTGGGTGCTGAGACCGAAGGACTATGATCCCAATCAAAAATATCCGGCAATCCTCAATATTCACGGCGGACCGAAGGCTGCCTATGGCCCGGTATTTTTCCATGAGATGCAGTTCTGGGCCAGCGAGGGATATTTCGTGATGTTCTGCAATCCCCGCGGCTCCAACGGCAAGGGCAATGCGTTTGCCGAGCTGCGTGGGCTGTATGGAACGATCGATTACGACGATCTGATGAACTTTACCGACGCCGTTCTGGCGGCGTATCCGGCGATTGACGCTGAACGAATCGGCGTGACCGGCGGCAGCTACGGCGGCTACATGACCAACTGGATGATCGGCCATACCGACCGCTTTGCGGCCGCGGCCAGCCAGCGCAGCATCGCCAACTGGGTTTCCTTAATCTGTTATGCTGACATCGGTTTTACCTTTGACAATGATCAGATGGGGGCCGACCCGTGGAGCGACGTGCAGAAGGTCTGGGATCAGTCGCCGCTGCAGTTTGCGGATAAGGCCAAAACGCCGACGCTGTTCATCCATTCGTTTGAAGACTACCGCTGTTTGCTTCAGGAGGGCATGCAGATGTACAACGCGCTGGTGCATCACGGCGTTGAAGCCCGGATGTGCCTGTTTAAGGGAGAAAGCCACGGCCTGAGCCGGATCGGCAAGCCGTCCCACCGCGTGCGCCGGCTTCAGGAGATTACCGCATGGATGGATCGCTGGTGCAAGCCGGCAACAGAAAACAAATCATAGAAATCAGGCAGAAAACAAGCTGCCTTTTTTCATATTTTGGGCGCTTCTCCATACACTGTTAATGAGGTGTCGATATGAAAAAACTTGCCAGTATCGTAATTGCGCTGTCTTTATTTCTCGTTTCCGTCCACGCGACGACCTCGCAGGGCGTCGATTTAACGCCGTCGGCAAAAGCGGCGATCTTGATTGACTATGAAACTGGACAGATCTTGTATGAAAAAAATTCGTCCGCGAAGCTGTATCCGGCGTCGATGACCAAAATGATGAGCTTGCTTCTGGTGGTGGAGGCGATCCATAACGGCAAGCTGAGCTGGGATACCGAAGTGACGGCTTCCGCGCACGCTTCCTCGATGGGCGGTTCGCAGATTTTCCTGGAAACCGGCGAGGTTATGACGGTGGAAGATCTGTATAAGGCTTCGACGGTCGCCAGCGCCAACGACGCGATCGTCGCGCTGGCGGAAAAGGTCGGCGGCAGCGAGGAGAACTTTGCCGCGATGATGAACGAAAAAGCGGAACAGCTGGGCTTGGAACAAACCCATTTCGTCAACGCCACCGGCCTGCACGACGATAACCATTACTCCTGCGCCAAGGATATGGCGGCGATCGGCCGGGCGCTGATTCAGGAAGGTCAGGACGATATCCTGCGCTTTACCTCGACGTATGACGACTATATCCGGGCCGATACGGAAAACAAATTCTGGCTGGTCAACACGAACAAGCTGATTCGCACCTATCAGGGGATGGACGGCCTGAAGACCGGCTACACGACTCAGTCGATGTACTGTATCACGGTGACGGCCAAACGCGACGGTCTGCGTCTGATCGGCGTCGCGATGGGCGAGCCGACGCGCGATGTCCGCAACAGCGAAGCTTCCGCGCTTTTGGATTATGGATTCAGCACCTACGGCTATCAGATCGAAATGGAAAAAGGCACGCCGGTAACAACGATCAAGGTCGATAACGGCAAGCCGGACGAGGTCCGTCTGGTCACCAAAGAGGCGATCGGCCACATCGTCGCCAAAGGCGCTCAGTCTGCCTTGATCAATACCGAAATTGTGCTGGACAAGAAAAAAGCACCGATTCAGGCTGGCGAAACCGTCGGCCGGGTAATCCTGCATTTTGAGGATGGGACGCAGATCGGTCAGGATCTGGTGGCGGAAGAGGCGATCATGCCGCTGGATTTCATTGATATTCTTTTGAAAACCTGGAAAAAACTGTTGTTCTGACAATTCGCGACACGACCCGTAGTCCGGGATAAACGCGCAAAAATGATGAACTATCCCGATGAAGCCGCTGCTTTCTCAGCGGCTTTTTTACGTTGGAAAACGTTTACCTGTACCCCGGCACACTATGAAAAGAATGTCGCAAAAACACTTGTTTTAGCGGATATTTCCACAACAAAAAGGGCTTCCATTACAATGAAGAGGAAAGGAGGATGCAGTATGAAGTGCATTCAACAGGACGATGCTTTGATCTTCGCCTTCTGCGGGGATCTGGACAATTTGTCGATTCTCAAGATCAAGGCCGACGTAATCCGTGAAATAGATCGGGTCCAGGCGCCCGTGGTGAAATTTGATTTCAAGGACGTGACCTTTATCGACAGCACCGGTATTGGTTTTTTATTAGCCCGCTACAATCAGGTTCAGAGTTATCGGGGCGAGCTGATCTTAAAGAACATCTCACCCGCTATCCGCAGGCTGTTCGCTTTGTCGGGGATCTTTCAGATCATGCGGGTGGAAAAGGAGAACGATAGAAAAGAGGTACATGTATGAACCGGATGACATTGAGCTTTGACGCCAAGCTGGAAAATGAGGCGTTTGCCCGCACCAGCGCCGTGGCTTTTCTGATGCCGCTCAATCCGACCGTGGATGAGATCATGGAGATCAAAACCATCCTGGCCGAAGCGGTCGTCAACTGTATGATTCATGGTTATCAGGGTCGGGAGGAAGGTCAGGTCCAGGTCAGCGTATCGTATGATGAAACCCATCGGGTTACGATTGAAGTCCAGGATTCAGGCGTCGGGATCGAAGACATTACGCTGGCCCGCCAGCCATTATACACAACGCGGGCGGATCTGGAACGATCCGGGATGGGGATGACGATTATGGAGAGCTTCTCCGACGAATTTGAGATCTGTTCTCATCCTGGCGAAGGCACAACCGTCCGGCTTGTCAAGCAGCTCCAATTTCATGAATGATCAGCAGGAATTCTTCGACCTTCTGCATCAGGCCCAGCAGGGCGACGAACAGGCCAGAGAACAGTGTGTGCTGCGCAACGTCGGACTGGTCTGGTCGATCGTCAACCGCTTCAAGACGCACTCCTCGGCCCAGGACTTGTTTCAAATCGGATGTCTGGGCTTGATGAAGGCGATCAACAACTTTGACACCAGCTACAACGTGATGTTCTCAACCTATGCCGTACCGATCATACTCGGCGAGATCAAGCGCTATTTTCGCGACGAAGGCCAGATGAAAATTTCCCGTTCGCTGAAAGAACGTTATCTGCAGGTTCAGAAAAGCCGCGAACGGCTGGCGCAGAAGCTGCAGCGGGAACCAACGTATCGGGAAATCGGCGAGGATTTAGGCGTGGAGGAAAACGACGTCATGTTAGCGATGGAAGCGAATCAGTTTCTGGCTTCGATGGACGAGGCGTTTTATCAAAAAGACGGTTCCACGATCAAACTGGAAGATAAGGTCGAAGACCGGCATGGCGAGGATGTGCCGATGAAGCTGGCGCTGAAAAAGGAGATCGGGCATCTGGAACAGCGCGAACAGTATCTGATTTACCTGCGCTATGAATTGGAATATAATCAGGAAGCGATCGCTAAAAAAATGGGAATCTCGCAAGTTCAGGTGTCGCGGCTGGAAAAGAAAATTCTGAACAAGCTGAAATGTAAACTGACAGAGGACGCATGAGGAGCAGACGCTCCTTTTTTATTGGAGAAACTGCGGACTTAATTGTGATGAAATGATGAAAAATGAAGAAATAGCGGGGCTTTTCGCAAAAAAGCGCAATAGGTATAAGGGAGGGATAAAACCTATGACTTTAATAAAAGTGAAAAAGCAACGTTCCAAGCCTCAGGCTCCATCCAACTACAAGCTGCGCTGTACGAATGACTTTGTGTTCAA
>NZ_JADNEM010000022.1:0-66546 GCF_015552275.1 Holdemania sp. 1001302B_160321_E10
TCACGGATAGTCAGTGATGAGGTTGTTGCCGGGGAGGATTATGAATTCTGTCCGGTTATTCAGATTATGATCGTTAACCGGCTGCCCAACATGAAAAAGCATTCTCATTTTACTCATCAGAGCCGATATTTCGTGATTGAAGATCACATCATGATGCCGGATGAGCGCTGCCGGATCCTCTGGGTAGAGATGGATTATCTAAGTGAGCTGGCGAAGAAACCAATCGAAGAGTGGCGGATGGCAGAAAAGATTCTTTATATGACACGGTACAGTTTAGATGCCGAAAAACAGGAAATCATTCGGGAGTTAAAAGAAAAAGAGGAGGTCATACAAATGATGGAAGAAAAGAAGATGGAGTTTTTGAGGAACACAAGTTTGTCTATCGCATTGATGAGGACACGATTTGATGAAATTGACGAACAGAAGATTTATGAAAAAGGGCAGCGGTTAGGGAAGAAGATCGGGGAATGCATTGGAGAGCGCATAGGCAGACAGCAAGGGGAACGCGTTGGCGAGCTTAATGGGCAGAGAATGATGCTTCGACAGATGTTGAGCTTCCAGATTTCGATCGGAGAAAAAGAAACAGATTTGCTTCAACAGTTAAATGGTGATGAGTTGCTGATATTATCGGAGCGGTATGAGATGATCAAGACATCCGAAGATCTGGCAGAACAGGTTCGTCAGATTGTGAATCAAAGGACGAATGCCATCCCACAGTCTAAGCTGGCGGCCACGGTTTAAAACTATCTTCAGAGGTGATTCCAATGATCAGAATGACAGAAGAACAGCGGATGGAGTTTTTGAGAAGTACAAGCTTGGACATCGCATTGATGAGGACACGGTTTGATGAAATTGACGAACAGAAGATTTACGAAAAAGGGCAGCGGTTAGGGAAGAAGATCGGGGAATGCATTGGGGAGCGCATAGGCAGACAGCAAGGGGAACGTAAAGGGGAAGCAAGACAAAGAATGATGCTTCGACAGATGTTGAGCTTCCAGATTTCGATCGGAGAAAAAGAAACAGATTTGCTTCAACAGTTAAATGGTGATGAGTTGCTGATATTATCGGAGCGGTATGAGATGATCAAGACATCCGAAGATCTGGCAGAACAGGTTCGTCAGATTGTAAGCCAAAGAAGAGAGCGAAAAATCAATTTAAACGAGTTTCCAGAGTCGGAAGCTTATAGAGAAATCGGAGAAATACTTTAAAAATTTTATTTTGTCTGTACCGTTATATTTCATAACTTAAACAATAGCGGTAAAGCAGGCAAGATGTATCGTATTCATGAGGACATACCGTTTAGATATGTGGGTTGGTATTCAATTTTTGATACCCCGTTAAAAAACACAGTCTGGTTCAGTTCAACAGTTCAACTGAATGAGAGGCTCTTCGATAAGATCTTAAATATCCGGACTAAAGCAGACATAGTTTTTTCACAAAAACTTTAATAAGATTTAAGAGTTGCCAGGATTGAATCATGATATACTCCTATCATGAACCGGAAAGAAGGGATACTGTGTTTAAAAATAAAAATGGAGAACTTCGTTCCGGCTGGAAAATCGCAGGAATGCTGGGAACGGTTTTCGGCGTTTTGTTTCTTCTTATGTTTCTCATTCAGTTTGGATTTGTGTTTATCATGACCACAACCGGGAATCTGGATCCGACGACTGCGGCCGCGACGCCGCTGGCTTTTCAGACAGCAGCGATCATCAACAGTTCCATGATGTTCTTACAGACGATCGTTATGATCACGATTCCGATTCTGTTATGGACGAAGGTGCTGAAAAAGGATAAGGCGTCGCTGGGACTTCCGCCGCTGGCGAAGCAGAGAAGGACAATGAGACAAGGACTGGCGATGGGCGCTGGCTCCATGACGTTAGTTTTTCTGCTTCTCATAGTCACGGACAGCGCACAGGTTTTGACTTGGATTCCCCAAGGCTCACCTTCGCTGCTGATCATGTTCTTCCTGTATATTCTGATTGGCTATTCGGAAGAAATCATCTGCCGCGGCTATATTCAGGGCGTTATGCGGCAGACACACAATCCAGGGCTGATCATTTTGGTGCCTTCCCTGATCTTTTCGCTGCTTCACTCAGCGAATCAGGGGATCGGGTGGCTTCCCTATCTCAATCTCTTTCTGATCGGCTTGTTTCTGTCGCTGATCACACTTTCCAGCGGCAACCTGTATTCGGCCATCGGTTTTCATATTTTCTGGAATTTCTTCCAGGGACCAATTTACGGCTTTTCTGTCAGCGGCGGTCAGGAAAGCGGTCTGCTGACAACCTATATGAAAGGCAATTCCCTGCTTAATGGCGGAACCTTCGGACCAGAAGGCGGGTTGATCGTAACGGCGGTCATGTTATTCATGATTGGCGCCTGGTATTGGCGGACAAAAGAACAGCTGCCGGAAATGATTGCCATGTTGAAAACTGAGGAGAATTCCGTCGCAAAACCGGTTTTCGTTAATGACGACACAAAATTCAGGCCATCGGGAATGAATACAGAGGAAAAGGCCAACGCAGAATCCATCCACATCAGTCAGGCTGAAACGCCGATCCGGTAAAAGCCTGAAGTAAAACGCGTTCACCCCTGAACTGACAGGATGAACGCGTTTATTTTAAATAAATCTGAACTTTGTAATCTGATTCCGGTTTAGTCTGCCGTTTTGGAGTCCGCTAACAGCCGGATTTCACTGCGGTATAAGAACAGGATGTAAACGAAGGTGATCGCCATATTCACGACGTTGCTGACAAGCGACAGGACGCTGGACCAATCGGATACAAACAGCAGTAAGACGGAAAACAGAATATTGAGCCCATAGCTGATAATCATCAATTTCCAGGTTGTTTCCCCATGCTTGACCAGCGCTTCTTCCTGCAGTTCACCCAGGAATTTCGTCGTTCCCTTGATGATGAAGAAATTCTGAAGAAATCCAAACACGGCGGCGACGACAGACAGGATCAGCGCCACGATCATAAAGGTTTGAGCCGCGCCGAGATTTCCATCGGCATACAGGCTGGAAAAGTAAACTGTCGCCATAGACAGAACCAGACTGCAGCCCAAGCTGCACAGAACCATGATAAAAGCCCGGTTATATAAAGCATCCGCTTTGCGGATTTTGACAATACCGACTAAAATGGTAATTCCGGCGATCAAGCTGATGAGATTTCCCACATTGGGCAAACTGACGAACAGCGCGATGACCTGACCGATGAAAATCAATTTCAGGGCTTTTCCGGCTGTGAAAAAACGTTCTTCTAACATAAAATGCTCCTCTCTGCGTGAATTTGCATGAAATTGCGATTGTACAACGGGAATTCTACCATAGAAAAGGGCGCAGGACAAGGCGGGGACCGGAATTGGGGTAGCGGCAAAAGGGATAAGCGGCAGAATTCAGGAAAGAATAGCGGATAAGGGAGGATTTGCGCAATGTACTTTAATTATCATGCCAAAGCGATGCGTCTGATCCGTCAGGGACATTGCACCCATTTTGAACTGGTCGAGCGATGGAATCAGATTGCTCCGGCGCTGGTGCTCTACTTTGACAACGAACCGCCGATGCCAATCCGTGAAGAGCGCTGGGCAGATTATTTTGAATTGATCGACGAAATTCATAACAAGACCATAAAGGAAGGGGAATAATCCTTTACTCTGGTTGGGAAATCCGCTAAACTAGAAGCGATTGAGAGGGTGATGACATGACGCAGATCAAAGCGGTTGTGTTCGATATGGACGGGGTTCTGATCGATTCGGAACAGTATTATCAGGATAGACTGATGGAATATTTCAGAGCGATGAAGGTGGATCTGCCGCCGCAGCGATTAAATCTGCTGGTCGGCGCGAATGGCAAGATGAACCTGTGGCCGAAAATTCTGGAAGGCATTGAACTGCCGCAGCCGTATGACGAATTCATGGTCGGGATGCGGGAATATCGCCATGCGCAGCGAATTGAAGATTATCAGGCGCTGTTGTTTCCGGGAGTGGAAGAGACGTTGAAAGCGTTGAAGGCGCAGGGAAAGAAACTGGCGCTGGCGTCTTCCAGTTCGTTTGCCATGATTGAGAAGATGTTGTCGGACACCGGTCTGTATCCTTATTTTGAACTGGTCACCTCCGGCGGAATGTTTAAAGAATCGAAGCCGAATCCGGAAATCTATCTGTTCACGGCGGAGAAATTGAAATTGGATCCGCGGCAATGCGTCGTTGTGGAGGATTCGCCGTATGGGATCCAGGCGGGCGTCTCGGCAGGAATGACGGTAATTGCCCGGCAGGGCGAACGATTCCCGATGGATCAGTCGAAAGCCCATTATTTTGTAAAACAACTGCCGGAAATACTGGCAATTCTGGCTCAGCTGGGCTGAATCGGCAAAAACAAATCAGGAAGTCAAGGCGATCGCCAACAGATCCTGATAGCCGCATGATTCCTGATTTTATTTCTATCCCTTTCGAAGTTTATCTGGAATTCAAGTCACAACCAGGCATAATGAGTCTTAAATCCAAGCGTAAAGCTTGAATATTACGTTTGATCCTGACTCATAGGCGTCAGCCGTGAAGGGCTGTGGATTTTGAAAAATCATCAAAAAAAACTGAAATCTGTTCCGGGCGATGCTTCTGGACAGATTTTTATTTGTGAAAAAACAAGTTTGTAAGCGCTTCACATTTTCTCTTGACTGGTCTGACCAGATCCTGCTATGATGGAAGAGTCGAAAAGGAAATCTCTGGAAAGAGATCGTCGAAAGAGAGGAACAAGGATGAAAAAACTGATGATTTTAGTCCTGGCTGCCGTGTTAGCCACCACGGCGGCAGGCTGCAGCGCAAACAACTCGTCATCCGCCGGCCAGCCTTCGGCGCAGACGAATGAAACGCGCGGCGTTACGCTGAGCGAAGGCGTCAGCGTTAAAGGCGTTCAGGCAGATGTCACCTATCCGCTGGAGGGATTGGACGACACGCTGGCGATGAACAATCTGACAACAATCAAAACGTATGCCGGACAAGGCCAGGTTTCCGTGACGCCGAAGGGAGCGGAAAGCTTCGATCTGTTCATCAACGGAACAGCCGTCGATCACAGCGAATTTGCGGGGAAAGCCTTCACGGTCGATTTCTCGGCTCTGGCAACCAACGAGATCAACACGATTCAGGTAACCAACATTCTTCCGGAAACCGCAAGCGTCAATATTAAAGTTGACTATCCGACGGTGATCGAAGGGACACCGGAGGAAGTCGGCTTCAGCAGCGAGAAGCTCAGCTTTATTGACGATCTGCTGAACAAGGAAGTGGAATATGGATTCCCGGGTGGTCAGCTGGTCATCATCAAAGACGGAAAGATGATCAAAAACACGGCTTACGGCTATGCCAATTCCTACAATCAGGATGGAACGCGGATTGAAAATCCGGTGCCAAGCACTCCGGAAACCTTATATGATTTAGCGTCCAACACCAAAATGTACGCGACCAACTATGCGCTGCAAATGCTGGTCAGCGAAGGCAAGGTCAACATTACCGATACGATTCAAAGCTATTTCCCGGAATTCAAGGATGAAGCAGGCGCTGCCATCCGGGGCAAGGACACGATGACTCTCCAGAACATTCTGGAACATCAGGCCGGATTCCCGGCCGATCCGCAGTATCATAACGATACCTACGACAAGGATGATGGAATTGTCAACGGCGTCAACGATCTGTATTCAGTGGAAAAAGCCACGACCAGGGAAATGATACTGAAGACTCCGCTGCAGTATGAGCCGGGAAGCAAGACCGTATACTCTGATGTCGACTACATGCTTCTGGGACTGATCGTCGAACAGGTTACCGGCATGGATCTCGATGTCTTTGTCGAAGAAAATATCTACAAGCCGCTGGGCCTCGATCACATCGTCTTCAATCCGCTGCAGAAGGGATTTGAAAAAGACCAGTGCGCGGCAACCGAGCTGAACGGCAATTCCCGCGACGGCGCGATTTCGTTTACGGTTAACCGTACCGATACGATTCAGGGCGAAGTCCATGATGAAAAAGCTTTCTATGCGATGAACGGTGTTTCCGGTCATGCCGGTCTGTTTGCCGACGCGCAGGATCTGGCGCGCTTAGCGCAGGTCATGCTGAACCAGGGCGGTTATGGCGATGTCAAGCTGTTCTCGAAACAGACGATTGATCAATTCACCAAGCCGAAGTTCACAAGCCAGACCTATGGATTAGGCTGGCGGCGCATGGGCGATCATGGTTACAGCTGGTATTTCGGACCACAGGCCGGAGCTTCAACGTATGGTCATACCGGTTGGACAGGTACACTGAGTTTAATCGACCCGGAAAATGATATGATCGTCATCTGGCTGTCCAACAAGATCAACAGTCCGGTTGTCGATCCGACGGTCAATCCGAATTATTTCTATGGCAACCATTTCATCGGCGGAACCCTGGGCGGTGTGGCGACGCTTGCTTATGACGCACTGAATCCGACATCCATGGACAGCATCGATTCCCTGTTGGCGCAGATGGTTGCGAACAAGCTGACATTGATCGAAACTGACGAAGGCTATCAGAACGCGGCGGACGAACAATCGCTGCAAGCCTTGATGGATCTGCTGGTCAGCCGTGTGGAAAAGACCGGCTCGGCCGCCGTGAAGAGTCAGGCCGAACGGCTGGTTGAAAAACTGAGCGATGAAGCGGCGAAAACGGCGCTGAACGAACGGCTGGCTGCGGTGAAATAAACAATCTCGATTCATCAAAATCAGGATTTCACGCAAACTGTTGGAATGCAGAAATCTGCGGCAGGGAGCCTGCTTTCAGGCGCAGGGTGCTGAAAGGGCAGAGCTTGCCAAAAAAGAATCAGGATCAGGAAAAGGTTCTTCCTCAGCTTAGGGCAGACCTGAAATTTTCATGCAAAGAAGCAGGGGGTATGAAGCGTTATCAAAACTTCGTACCCCTGTCTTTTTATCTTTCCTCAAGTTTAAGAAAGAACACGGGAAAAGGAGCGGATTGAATTTCGCTTCTTTTTGCTTTTGTGCAGATGAAAAATTGAAGTCTTCATTGAACCCGCTCTAACTCGCCTCTTCGCTCCATCGTGCGGTAATCATTTTTCAGCCATTCCCCTTCCCCTATTTACCTGTTTCTTCATCAGAAACAGGAAAATGAGAGATAAAAAGCGGACTGCCCGGGCGTTATGTACACCGTCAGGCAATCCGCTGTTTTCGTAAGCAGCATTAGAGATAAAACGGAAATCTTTGAGCGAAAATCTTATTCTCTGTCCGTCGGTTTCCAAGATCCGGATCAGGGATGGGATAAAGTTTCGGCCTTTTCCGTTAATTGATCCTGAAAATAACCGCTGCCAAACAGCCGCTCATATTGCAGGGTCTGATAATCCTCAAGGACAGCGGTGAAATCCGTAGATTCCCAATGACTGTACGCATTTCCCTGCGAATCCATATAGCCCGCAAAGGTAACGACCGGCAGCGATGTGCGCAGAGTCTGTAAATACTGACCATAAGCATCCGGTTCCAATCCGGCATAGTTTAACAGAAGCGACGACAGAAAATTAAGACTGATTTCCGGCAGCGCTGTTTCCGGCAGGGGGTAATTAGCCCAGAGGACAAACGGAACTCGAAATTTGTTCATATACTCTTCCATGGATAATGTGCCGTCTTCCACGCCATAAGCTTTGTCCAGACATGCCGGTTCCACGGAAGGCTGGTGATCGCCGAACATCAGAATCAGCACCGGTTCATCCTGTTGGCTGAAATATTCAGTCAGCCGCAGAAACTGGTCTTCTGTTTTGTGAACGAGCGTCAGATACTGTTCGGCCATCGGATAAACGCCCGGCTGATCCATCAGGCGAATTTCCGCCGGATAGTCCTTGACAGTGTACGCGCCATGATTCTGAATGGTGACGTTAAACAGAAATAACGGTTTGTCGGGATCGCGATGTTCATAGTCCCACACAATCTGATCAAAATCTGTTTCATCGCTGACATAGCCATGTTCTGTGATGATCGGAACGTCCAGTTCATCTGCGCTTTTAAACGAGTCGAAGCCCAGCCGCGGATAAGCCTGATCCCGCTGCCAGGAACTCCGCTCGCCCGGATGAAACGCCGCCGTTTGATAGCCGAGCTGTTTCAGCTGGGAAGCCAGAGAAAAGGAATCCTTTAAAATATATTGTTGATAAGGGATGCTTCCAGAGGGCAAAAAGGCCATCGAATTTCCGGTGAGAAACTCAAATTCACTGGCGCTGGTACCCGCGCCGAAAACGGAAGCATAGGCGTGGGAGAACCGGGCGTTATCCAGCTTGGCAATACCGTCGATGACGCTTTCGCTGAGCTGAAGATTGCCGAATTCTTCAAAATCCGCCCACGATTCATTCATGATTGCGATGATATGCGGTTTCTGATTCAAAGTCAGTGCCGGCGCCTTTGCAAAGACGGAGCTTAAGATCTGATCCAGCTTTTCTCTGGAGGTATCGGAAGGAACTTCGACGTTCATGAATTCGGTATTGCGCAGGAAGGTAGCGAGGATTCCGCTTTTCTGATAAGCGCCGCGCTGATCCCAGACATCTGTCTGAACGTTGAAGCGGGCCAGGTTTTTCGGAGAGGTGAAGACCGCGCAAAGCAGCGCCAGCGTCAGGCAGAGAAGCCGCAGCGGCAGGGGAAAGCGTCGGCAGAGCGCATGGGGCAGTACGTCAAACCTGCGGAAATGAAGGAGAACGATCAACGCTCCGATCAAAACTACCGCAGCGATGATCATGGGCCCGGTCGGCGTAAAATCATAGGTGGAAGAGACGGCCAGCGCCGTGTTCAGCGCCGTCAGGTCCCAGGGCAGAACCGGCGTGCCGCGGAAGACGGAGACGAAATAATTGATCGCGCCTAAAAGCGCGCAGGCCGTGTGGATCATAACGCTGGCGGCGGCCGGTTTGCGGATCAGGGCGCAAAGCAGATAATAAAGCACGCCGACGCAGATCGCGTTGGCCAGAAAGGCGGACGCGGAAATTTGCCACGGATCGCCGCAGTAGACATACTGCATCAGAAAGACGGCGGTAAAGGGCGTCGCGCTCATCAAGCACAAGCCTCCGATCCGAAGCCGATGCTTATTTATATTTTTTAACACGTGGTTCAAGGTGTTTATCCCCCTTTCATGTTCGCTTTCACAGAACGAACAACTTGGCTTATTTTAAACGAGTTCCCCGGAAAGATCAAGAAAGCCCTGGGAATTCACTAAAAATTCCCATATTTAAAAGGCTGCTTGCGATTGGCGTAGGGGGGAAAACCGCTGAATTCAGCAAGCGATAGCGGCCGAGAACAAGGAAATATGAAATGGTTAAACAGCGATCAGAATCAATCGGCGAGTTTAACTGCCGCAGGATTTGCGGAGATAGGGAAGCAAATTCGGGAAAGCGGAAAAAAGCGAAGCTTGACAACAAGCCGGACACCCTTCTTATCGTGCTTGCCCTCTGGGATATGGCGGGCTTCGATGAGTTTGTCAATCAGGGGGAAAAATTGAGTTCAGGCATTGATGCAAGGCAGCGATCCTCTCTGGAAAGCTGCAACATTGATCCCGAAAATACAGCGTCCATTCTCTGCGGACGTTTCCCGCCGTCTTGCATTCATTGTCATTTCGCCTTACAATACCTTTCATAACCAGCTTGAATAAGGGGGAATTCAGGATGAAGCGGGAAAACTGGGCGTTTTTAAAACGGGTAATTTTACTCTCGCTGCCGGTCATGATCCAGCAGCTTTTAACGAATATGCTGAACCTGTGCGATACGATGATGATCGGCGGGATCGGGGAGAATGCGATCAGCGCGGTCGCGATCGTCAACAAAGTCTTTTTTGTTTATCAGCTGATTTTATTCGGATTAAGCAATGGGATCGGAATCTTCATCTCGCAATACATGGGGGCGCGGCAGGAGGATCAGATTACCGATCTGTATAATTTTGGACTTGGCTTGTGCTGTGTGATGGGGATTCTGGTGACCGGAATTCTGGTCATTTTCCCGCAGCCGATTCTCGGTTTATTTGTTCAGAATCCGCTGGTGCTGGCGGATGCGGAAGCGTATTTAGGCGTGCTGCTGTGGACGCTGCTGCCGTTTGCCTGCACGTCGATGATCAGCGTGGCGTGCCGCGTCATGGGCCGGCCGGCGATTCCGATGGTGTCCGGCGTAATTTCCTGCCTGGTCAACATTGTGTTAAACGCGCTGCTGATTTATGGTTTATTCCACTTTCCGCGCTGGGGAGTGATCGGCGCAGCGGCCGCAACGATGATCGCGCGGTTTTTGGAAGCGGCTTATTTGTTCTATGCCTCCCGCAAATATCTGCCAACGCTGAAGCTGCGGTTAAAAAATAATCTGCCCTCTTCGATGCGTTGGACGGTTATCCGCAAGGCGCTGCCGCTGATGGGAAACGAATTGATCTGGTCGCTGGGGCTGAACATGATCTTTATTAATTACAGCTTTATCGCGGAACAGTACATTCCGGCGATCACGGTGGTCGACAACATCAGCAATCTGGTCTACGTTGCCTTCAGCGGCTGTTCGGTGGCGGTCGGGGTGATCATCGGTCAGGCGTTAGGTTCAGGGAAGCTGGACCAGGCAAAGCAGGATGCAAAGAAAATGATCGGCTTTGCGCTGACGGTGTATCTGGCAGGAGGTCTGATTTTAGTGGCGATCCATCGCTGGGCGCCGGTCTGGTTCTCGCTGAGTCCGGCGAATGTTTCGATGGCGGCGGTTTTAATTCTGGCGAAGGCATTTCTGGCCTGGACGCAGGGCTACGCGAACACGGTTTATTATATTCTGCGGGCGGGCGGCGACACGAAGTCGGTGCTGATCATCGACGGCCTGTTTACCTGGTTTGGCCCGGTGCTGCTGAGCTTTCTTGTCGCGCGGGTATTCCGGGTTTCGTTGTTTCCCGCTTACTGCATCGTCGAAGGCGCGGGTTTAGTCAAAGTTTGCCTGGCTACGGTTTTTCTGAAAAAAGGCAACTGGCTGAAAAACTTAACGGACAGTTCGTCAGAAAGAATTCAGGCTGAGCAGGCGTAATCTTTCTATAATAAAGCAAGGCAGACGCGTGATACTGGATTGTGAGGAACAGATTGACGGAAAATAATCAATGAATTTGAACAACGAATCAAAGAAATAAAGGAGTTAAAAAAAGCATCTCTTCCTGCCGCGAATAAGCGCTCCCGGAACAAGCGGGACGCAAAATTGCCGCGGGGGCATCAGGACAGATATGCTTTTTATTTCGTTTTAACAGGGAAAAAATCGTTTAATCATATTGATTAAAATAATGGCGTCAATAAGAGCGCGATCAGTAAGGCAGGAAGCAGATTGGCGACCCGAATTTTAGTGTTAAACATCAGATTGACGCCGACGCAGAAGATTAACATGGAACCGGTCATGGCCAGATTGGCGATCATCCCATCCGTCAGCACCGGGGCGATCAGCCGCGCCAGGAAAGTGATCGAGCCTTGGAACAAAACGAGCGGAATGACGGAAAAGACCGCGCCTTTACCCAAAGCCGAAGTAAAGATCATGATGATCAGACAATCCAGCACCGCTTTAGTGATTAACAACGACGGGTCGGCGGACAAGCCGTCCTGCAGCGCGCCGACAATCGCCATCGCTCCGACGCAGATCGTCAGCGAAGCGGTGAGGAACGCCTCCATGAACTGATCGTCCTGATCGCTGCCGGTTTTCTTTTTCAGCCAGCTTCCGAATTGCTCAAACCGGAATTCAAGGTTAATTCCTTCGCCCACCAGCGCGCCGGCAGCCAGGCTGATCACCGCCAACATTGTGCCCTGTACGCTGACAACACTATTTTGAATCACCAACATTTTTTCCAGGGCTCCGGAAATTCCGATAAAGATCGAAGATAAGCCCAGCGCCTGCATTAACGTGTCCTGAAACCGCTGCGGCAGACCTTTACGGAAGATCAGACCCAGCAGCCCGCCGCCGATGACCGCCAATCCGTTTATCAATGTCCCTAAACCTGGTATCAATGTTATCCCTCTCTCTCTGTTTACCGGCTTCTTGTTTTCCCTCGCACGTTGCGCTCAGAGGCTTTAATCGGCGCAGTGAGAAACAGTGGAATTCCATCGCTGAGATAGTGAAGAAAACCGCAGTCTATCGCATTCCCGCACCTATTTCTTGAATTCCCCATAAGTTTTATAGATTTTTTCTTCATTGTTCATGACGGTCTGACTTGGCTGATAATCCGTATCACCGTAAATATTCGCATGCAGATGACGCACCATATCACTGTAACTGCGCACCAGATAACCACCCAGTCCCGGACAGCGCATGATATCGTCATATTCGCCGCTCGGTTCTTTATACGTTTCAATTCTGGTCAGATCGAAGCTCAACAATGAAACGAGATATTTTTTGATCTCGGAATTCGTCAGGTTCGTCGTGATATAGGGAAGCATGTCGTTGACGATCTCCATCAATTCCAGAATATTCTTATGCTTCAGTTTGGCGATGATCGCGTTAATCACGTTGTTCTGGCGGTCCATCCGCACGAAATCACTGTCGATGTAGCGCTGCCGGCAGTACATCATCGCGTCGTAGCCATTGAGCGTATTGGTTCCCGTCTGCACGCTGTGCTTCGTTTTTCCTGTCAGCGCCCCGACTTCCCTGGCCGTCAGATCAATGTCGACGCCGCCGATCAGATCGACAAGCCTTTCCACCGCGTTAAAACTGAATGTCACATACTGCGTGATGTCCAGGTCCAAGTTGTAATTCAGGGTCTGAACGGCCAGCGTTGCGCCGCCGAACCAGTAAGCCCAGTTGAAATGTCCGTATTTTTGATGATCGCCGGGAATCCAGACGACGACATCCCGTTCCACGGACGTAATTTTTAATTTTTTGTTATCAAAATCAAGCGATACAATTTTCATCGCGTCGCTGCGGTCCTCGTCGGTGCCCGTCGGCCCCTGGCTGTTATCCGCGCCAAACAAAGCGATATTCACCAGCTTCCGTTCTTTCACCGCTTCGCTGACTTCCGGCGCGATCGCCGCCGTTTCGCTCTCGATGGTTTCGCCATGTTCCATTTTGTTAAGCATCGCATCCATCGCCCAGTTGGCCGCGCCATAGCCGCAGCCGCCGGTCAACAGGATGACGGCGATGACAATGCATCCTGTTTTTACCCCTTTTTTCAATTCCTTCACCTCTGCGATAATAAACGAGTTCATTCCTTTATCTTTTTCATTATACCAGTTTGAAGCCAAAGCGAAATGATAAAAGCAGAAAACCGGCGACGCAGGAACATCTCAGCAGCTATTTTGTAAATATAATTCAACTCATCCCTGAAAATAATAAACAGGAATGAAACGCAGGGATAACCGCACAGATTTTTTGAATAACAGGTTAAATCCGCAGGCAGCGATCGGGATGAAGCCGGATGACGAAGGGGCAAAATTAACTGGAGTTATGATTTTAATCTTTTGGTTTGTGAATCTGGTTTTTTCTTTCCGGCAAGAATGTATAAAATCACTGCCAGAATAATGATCAGGCAGCCGAGGATCTTCGCCGTCGTTAATTCTTCGTGCAATAACAATGCGCCGCAGATCACGCTGCCGATCGGTTCAAACAGGCAGAAAATCGAAGCGGTTGAGGAACCCAGAGCTTCAATACCTTTTTGAAGCAGGACCACCGCCAGAAACGAGGTCATCATGGCGATCACAATCATCGTCAGATAGGAAATGACCGGCTGTTGATAATGCAGACCATCGGTAAACGTTCCGACGAGAAAGAGATCGGCGGCCGCAAACAAAGCCAGCCAGAATGAACAAAGAAATGGATTCATCCGGGATAATCCTTTCTTTTCCAGCAAGACCAGATAAAATGCATAGGTCATTCCTGAAGCCAGCGCTATCGCGACGCCCGTCAGGTTTTTCAGATTGCCGAAGTCCATGAAAAACAAGGTGCCGGTCAAGGCCAGGATTAACGCCAGAACTTTAATTTTGCCCAATTTCTCGTGATAGAAAAAGCGGCAGAACAAAGCGACGAACAGCGGGTAGAAAAAATGCAGCGTGGTGCCGGCGCCGACGCCGATATAGGAATAACTGCTGTATAAAAGCAGCGGCGTAAGACAGGATCCCATTGTTGCGACGAACAACAGGGCGAGAAACTGATCCCGCGGCAGCTTAACCGAAACCCGGCTGCGTCGCATCAGAACGAACAAAACCGGAAGCACAAACAAATTACGGAACATGACCATGGTCAGCGGATTATTGCCCCAATCATAAGTCCAACTGACGAAAACCGGCGAGATGGCAAACAAGAGAGCGGAGAGGATCGTTAAAACGATGCCTGTCGTTTTCATGACGCATTCCTTCTTCCTTTTCTCCTTTTATTATAAACCTCTGGAAAGTCAGGTGAAGCAAGATGATTGCACGAATATTGAGGAAGTCGATTTTCATCTTGATTTTTCCATGAAATCTCTCTATAACTAAATCAGAACCTGAAAAGGAATTCCGTCAGGACGCTCCAAAGTCATGGAGATGGGAAACGGAAAACAGGGGGGAATAATGAAACTGATTGAACAAACCAATTCACAAAAACGGGTTTTTACCGGACGGCTGATTCATGTGCGGCATGATGAAGTTACCTTGCCCGACGGGACGGAAACGATCCGTGAGGTCGTTGAACATCCCGGCGGCGTGGCGATCGCAGCGCTGACCGATCAGAACGAGCTGCTTCTCGTCGATCAATTCCGCTATGCCCAACAGCGGATCATGCGCGAAGTCCCGGCAGGCAAACGAGAACCTGGCGAGGATCCGTTAGTCACCGCGAAGCGGGAGCTGCAGGAAGAAACCGGCTATACCGCTGAAACCTTTGAGTTTATGGGCGAGATGGTGCCGACCGGCGCGTATCTCGAAGAAACAATACAGATGTATTGGGCAAAGGGACTGACCTTTGTCGGTACGCATCTGGATGAAGATGAATTCCTGAACTGCGTAAAGGTGCCGTTAAAGGACGTCGTCGATCAGGTGATGCGCGGCGAGATCATCGACGGGAAAACGATCGCGATGACGCTGAAATTACAAGCTTTATTGGAGGAAGAACAATGATGAATTTCGACTGTTTTGATCAACCGTTTTCATCCAACCGCTATCCGGTGATGGCGCGCAGAGGGATGGTCTGTACCGGATCGGCGCTGGCGTCGGCAGCCGGCTTGGAAATGCTGCGGCAAGGCGGCAATGCGATCGACGCGGCGGTGGCGACGGCGGCTGCCCTGACGGTTGTGGAACCGACGGCCAACGGACTGGGCAGCGACGCGTTTGCGATCGTCTGGCATAAAGGAGAATTGATCGGGCTGAATTCTTCCGGCTTTGCACCGCAGGCGATCAGTGCTGAACAGGTCAAAGCTCAGGGTCATTCGACGATGCCGACCTTCGGCTGGACGCCGGTCACGGTGCCGGGCGCGGTCAAAGCCTGGAAAAGCCTGAACGAGCGCTTCGGAAAGCTGACGCTGGCGCAATGTCTGGCCCCGGCGATCCGCTATGCCCAAGAAGGCTATCCATGTTCCCCGGTTTTAGCGCATTACTGGCAGGCGGCTTTTGACAAGTACAAAAAAGAATTTGCCGGGAAACCGGAGTTTGACGAATGGTTTGCGACGTTCGCTCCGCAGGGACAAGCGCCGCAGGCGGGGGATGTGATCACCTTGAAAAATCATGCGGAAACATTAAAAGAAATCGGCCGCACGCAGGCGGACAGCTTTTACCATGGCCCGCTTGCCGATCAGATCGACGCCTGCAGCCGCAAATATGGCGGGTACCTCCGCAAAGCGGATCTGGAAGCGTTTGAAAATGAATGGGTCACTCCGATCCGGCTGAATTACCGCGGCTATGAAATCTGTGAAATTCCGCCGAATGGGCAGGGGATCGTCGCCCTGATGGCGCTGAATATTCTGAAAGAATTCCAATTTCATGAGAAGCTGCACGTGGAAACGGTTCACCGTCAGCTGGAAGCAATGAAGATGGCGTTCAAGGATGGCTTGTTCTATATTACAGATCCGAAGGCAATGAAGGTGAAAACGGAACACCTGCTTGATCCGCAGCTGGGGCGTCTGCGCGCCGCTCAGATCACGGACATTGCGCAGGATCCACAGGTCAGCGAGCTGCCGCAGAGCGGAACGGTGTATTTATGCACGGCGGATGAGGAAGGCAACATGGTGTCCTATATTCAGAGTAATTATATGGGCTTCGGCAGCGGCATCGTCGTTGAGGGCACCGGCATTTCCTTGCAGAACCGGGGTCATGATTTCTCGCTGGATGACAAGCATGCCAATTATTTAGAGCCGCGCAAGCGGACGTATCACACGATCATTCCGGGATTTTTGATGAAAGAGGGGAAAGCAGTCGGACCGTTCGGCGTCATGGGCGGCTATATGCAGCCGCAGGGGCATGTCCAGGTGGCGATGAACCTGATCGACTTTCATCTCAATCCGCAGATGGCGCTGGATGCGCCGCGCTGGCTGTGGGAACGGGACAACCGGATTCTCGTTGAACCGCACTTCCCGACCGCTTTAGCGAAGGCGCTGCAGAAGCGGGGACACCGGATTGAGGTTTGTCTGGATCCCGGCGTTTTCGGCAGGGGACAGATGATTCTCAGAATGGAGAACGGCACGTTGATCGGCGGGACAGAATCCCGTACCGATAGCAACATTGCCTGTTTCTGACAATGGCTTCGACATTGGAATTTGTCAGGTATGTGTGCGATCAGCTGGCTTTGGCCGGCACAATTACCTGGAAACGAATGTTCGGGGAGGTTGGCCTGTATTGCGATCAGGTGTTCTTTGCGGTGATCTGCGACGATCAGCTGTTTATTAAAATCACGCCGGAGGTGGCGGCCAGGATGCCGGATTGTCCAAAAGCGCCGGCTTATCCGGGCGCGAAGGAAAGTTTTTTGATGGAAGATCTGGATGACCGGGAAAGACTGGCACAGATCGTCCGAGCGACCTGTGACGCTTTGTCCAAGCCAAAGACGCGGCGGCCGAAAACCGCAAAATCCGAATGATGTCTAAAAATGATGTCTAAGATAGAACGGCAGGTTATGCTCTGTTCTATCTTTTTTTCTTTTTTTCCTGAATCCGGCAGTCAGTAAGCGGGGATGAACCTGTCGTCGCCGGCAGCGGTGGGTTAAAGAAGAAATTTCGGCAGAATTCGTCTTATTGGAAATCCGGTTTTGCGGTTTTGTCGTAATCGTCCGGGCTTGCGTGAGCGTCGTGCAATGCTCCTGCTGAACGGTATTGGAAGATGCGAAATTCCCATCGGGAGATAAACCGCGGAATAACTTTGACTTCTTCGCAGCACCAGACAGTACCGAAAGTAAAATAAAAGGGGACAGGGAAGCTGTGCTTTAAAAGAAAAACGAGGGAAATCCAAAACGGGAATCCCTCGCTTTCCATCCAGATAACGGATGTTCAAATCCTTAATGTTACAAGCCGTTAAGGACGATAACGTTCTTCATTATAAGCGTGCGTCAGTTTTTTGAACTGATCGTCCGGTTCTTCGTCCTGAACTTCCTGCCAATATTCCCATGGCGTCGCAGAAGGGGCGAACGGATGTCCTTTCCGAATTCGCTCGTCAACCGCTTCTTTATATTGTTTTCTTACGGGCGAAAGTGCTTCCGGATGCAGCCAGGAATGCAGACGCTGACGCAGTGTCGGCCGGGGTTCCAGCGCGGAGGCCGCGATTTTCTCACTGCGGAAGTTGCCTTCCAGAGAAGGGTAATGCGTTTTCCGGATTAAACGAATGAACCAGCGAAGTAAGAGAAAAAGCAGAAGCCCGGCGGCGATGATGAGGATCAAAGTCAGAATTCCATTGAAAAGCGGCGAAGTCGTCATTGCGGATTCTGGGTTCTGCGTGATCGTTGCTTCGCTCTGGGGCGGCTGCATCGTGACTTCTGTTCCTGTTTGATGCGCCAGAATCCAGCGGATCAGACTTTGCAGCGACAGGATGATCGCCGAGAAGACAAACGCGAAAATTTCGATCAGACGGCTTAAAATCCAGGTCAGCACCTGGCCTGCTCCCTCAGCGGCGGCAAGAATCAAAGCGCTCAGCGGCCCGATCGCCAACGTGGCCGCAAGCTGAATTCCAGCCATCCTGAGCAACAGTTTTTCCTGATCGGGATCGAGCTGGTACAGGGATGCCGGATCAGCCGGATTGAATAGTTGAGACTGCACGCGCAGGCATAACGCCGCCAGTGCCAGCAGCAATGAGCTGCGGATCAGGTCCGGACTGGCGCTGACCGTATTGATGAGGATCAGGATTAAGCCGCCGATCCCCAACCGTCCCCAGGAACAATCCCGGAAATTTTCCAGCGTCAGGATCAGGCCGGTTTCCAGAATCAGTCCGACGGCGGTTAACGCAATCGCCGGAATATTTTTCTGCAAGGGAAGCAGAAGCGCAAAGATCACGATGTTCAGCCACAACAGGCCAGAGCGCAGCGCTGGTTTTTTCTTGTTGGAAAGCAGCGACAGGCCCCATTGCAGGATGAAGAACAGGACACATCCCGGCAGGAAAAGCATTCCGGACAGAAACGCCTGCGCCAAGACAAGCATGATCCACAATCCGCACAGAACCTGTTGGAAGGCGATCAGATAAGGAAAGCACCGTTTCATTCTGTTCCCTCCTTCCGCAGCGGCAGCGCCTGACAACGCGCCGGCAGTGTCCTGGGATCGGGCAGCGTCCAGCAGACCAGCGTGACGGCCGTGCCCTGGGCGCAGAGTTTCATCACCCATTCGCGGATGGCGTCCGTCAATGAATTGAGAATGAACAGGCAATGATGCGAGGCATCCAACAGCTGTGGATATCGCTGAAATAACCGCGTCGGTTCACCCAGCGGATAGGGTGCGGCACAAGCTAACAGATCCAGACAGCTGACCGTATGGTTCAGACTGGTATCGCACGCCGAGGTATCCGCGACGGTAAAGCGCACGACGGCATTGGTGACCAGCGCTGCAGGCAGCTGTTGGCGCTGGCTTTGGTCCAGTACGGCGGCCGCGAACTGCACCGCGCTTTCCATAAATTCTGCATCATCCGCAAACAGATTCTGAATCGACTGCAGGATTAAGAAAATCGAAAATGCCGGATCGGAGGTATGATCGTATTCTTTGACATAAAACGATTGATACCGCGCCGTCGCCCGCCAGTCGATATCGCGGAAGCTGTCCTGCGGCTGATAGGGACGCACGCCGGTATAAAAGATCGGATCCGGATAGAGCCAGCGGCGTACTGACTGCTGCCCCTGAAGACCGCACGGACTGGCATCGAGCGCCGCCGGGAATTGCCGCAGGGGATGGACGACGCATAAACGCGGCGCAGCCTGCGGACCGTCCAGCTGGGTCAGATTCAGATAATCGGAAAGCGTCGTTGCGGCCCGGAATTCGCCAGCCCCACGCTGTTTCGCAGTGAATTGCAGCGTGCGGGTTTTCTTCTGGCGTCCACTCAGGGTCGTATGCAGGACAAACGCATTCGTCGCGCTTTCGCCGGTCAGGGACAGATCGGTTTCCTCGCATTCCAGAATCGCGGGAAAAGTGATCCGCACCGCGGCATGCGGCACGCTCATCCGCTTTTTATTCTCCAGAATCACCGTCAGCGTCAGCGTCTGTCCCGGTTCCAGCCGGCTGACGTCGCTGAGCAGCGTGACCGTTAACTCCCGAGCGCCGCGGCGTTCAAAATCATAGCGTCCCAGCTGGGCGAGAAACAGACCGAGGACGAAGATGAACAACAATGTCATGGGGAATCAACCCTGAAACTTTTCAACCGGAACCGGGATCTCTTCCAGAATCTGCGCCAGCACGGCTTCTGCCTGTCGGTCCGATCCGAGGCTTAATCCGCCCAGAATCAAACGATGCGCCAGCACCGGCTGGGCACAGGCTTTCAAATCATCCGGCAGCACATAATCGCGCCCCTGGATCGCGGCCGTCGCTTTCGCGCAGCGCACCCACGCCAGCGCTCCGCGGGGACTGACGCCTAATTGAATCCGCTCATGCGCCCGCGTTCTGCCTACGACCTGCAGCGCATACGCCAACAGCTCGTCATGGATCTGAACTGCGTCGACCTCACTGCGCAATGTAAGCAGCTGTTTTCCGTCGAGCACCGGCGAGAGCTGCGGCGCGGCTGCCTGAGCGCTGAGATTTTTCAGCATTCGCTGTTCCTCCTGCGGCGAAGGATAGCCGGGATGAATGCGAATCATAAACCGGTCGATCTGCGCTTCCGGCAGCGGGAAGGTTCCCTGATTTTCAATCGGGTTCTGCGTTGCGATGACAAAGAACGGCTCCGGCAGCGGATAGGTTGTACCCTCCACGCTGATCTGGTGTTCTTCCATCGCTTCCAATAAGCTTGACTGGGTGCGCGGGGCGGCGCGGTTGATCTCGTCCGCCAGCACAAGCTGGGTAAATAACGGACCCGGCCGGAATTCGAATTCCCCTTTGGCCTGATTGTAGAACTGAATGCCGATCAAATCGGACGGCATCAGATCCGGGGTAAACTGAACCCGCTTAAACGAGAGGTTCAGCGATTGGGCGACTGCTTTGGCCAGCGTCGTCTTTCCGGTGCCGGGCACGTCTTCTAACAGAATGTGGCCTCCGGCTAATAAACTCATCATGATCAGGTCGCAGCTCTGTTCGCTGCCGACCATGATCTGTTCGATATTCTTCTTTAATAAGGATGCGGCTTCCTGACATTTCATGGATATTCCTCCTGCGATTTTATTTATTTTATCACGAATTGCGTCCCGTATTTGAAAAGTCCTCTGAAAATTGACTGGGAAAATGATTGAAATTTGTAAAATTGAAATATTTCAATGAAATTAGACAAAAAGTCCCAAACTGTTCACCGCTCCTTCATTGAATCTGAAAGCATTCAATGAGATAATAAAGCCAATCGGAAATTGGTGTTTCCTGTCGCAGGAAAGGACTGATGACCAATAAGGAAGACAGGAGGCGGATGAAATGTATGAACGCATGCTGGACGGCGGGCATCGTCCCTCCACTCTGGAAATTCAAAATACGCTGGGCATGAAAGCTTGTGCTTATCTGAACCTGTTGGAAACACGGCTTGCGGATCTTTACGATCTGCGCAAAGAACTCCGCTTCCCTTTTGGCAACGATTACGGTTGGGGTGTGAAGTACAGTCACAAGGCTGTTCACTTAGTTTACGTCTTTTTTGAACAGGGAGCGTTCACCGTGATGCTTCAGATCGGCGACGCGCGCGTGCCGTTGATGAAAGAGAGCCTGTCCTCATGGAGTGAAAAGGCGCGGACTCTGTGGGAAAACCGGTATCCGTGCGGGGAGGAAGGCGGCTGGATCCGTTATCGAATTCTGGAACAAGAGGAAATTGAGGAAATAATCCGGCTGATCATGATAAAAAAAGCGCCGCCGAAAAAACGGTGAAATACCATTGGAAACCAACGATAGAAAGGGGCTGACTTATGCGAAAAGGCAATCGTTTATTACTGATTTTGACCGGCATACTGGGATTGTGCGCCGTGGTGCTGCTGCTTCTGGTCAGCGTGTTCCGGGTGGAAAGCCTGACGATTATCGAACAGAATACCGAATTGATCTATCAGAGCAGTTCGGCGGAAATGATGGGCTTTGAATTCAGTTATTTAAGCGCTCAGGACGAACCGAAAACCGTCGCAACGATGCGCTTTGTCGCCAGGGATTTTCCGGTCTATGTGATCGGGCGCACGACGCAGAGCTTCGGTCCGTTTGAAGTGACGACGGTGCAGGCGGTCATCGCGCCGATGGACACGGAGTGGCCGGAAAGCGGCGGGCTGGACTTGTCCGACGCGATCCTGACGTTCACCGACGGCAGTGAGGAACAGATCCGGCTGGGCAAGCTGAAGCTGGTGCCGAAAGAAAAAAATGAAGGTCCGTATGAAATTACGGAAATGACGTCCAAGGATGACGGAAGCTTTACGATTCGGTTAAACGCGACGAAAATGCTGCATTTTGCCAGTATTTCCAGTACGACCACGGAAAATGTGCTGGATGTGCTGGAACTGATTATCAACGACAAGCCGGTGGAGGAATGGAAAGGGTTGCTTGTGCCGCAGGGCGAGATCGTGATTCAGGGCAGCTTTAAGGACAAAACGGTCGATCCGCTGCAATCCATGCGGCTCAGCCCGACGATGGTTCTGGAAGATGAAAAAGGCAATCCGTTCGATCTTCAGTTTTCCACCCAGCGCAAGCGGCAGGAAGGGTTTAACGTCTTCAACCTGTTGTCGACCACGCGGAAGGGAGGCAGCGAATGAAAAAGGGAATGCTTCTGATTTTCTGGGGCCTGATGTTTCTGACCCTGACGATCGTAAAACTGCCTTGGGAAGGGCTGGTTTGGGGTTTTAATATGATCGGCTACGGCTTGTGCGCAGCAGGCATGCTGATGAGCTTCAGAGCCAGCGAAATCCGCGCGTTTCTGATCTCCGGCGTCGGTCTTTTAGGCGCGATGATCTGCTGTCTGTTGTCGTTGGCGGCCAGTCTGCCGCTGCGGTACAGCGGCATTCTGATGCTGGTATGCAGGATCTTTGAACTGTTCGGCTTTGCGAAAATGTTTGAAGGGTGCTGGCGGCAGTTCCGCCGTCGGCGGCTGCGGGAAAAAGCGAAGGAAACGGATCTCCGCATGAAAATCTACATGCTGGCGTTCACGTTATGCGCCATCGCCGAGGCGGCCTGTTGGTTCATCGGCGCGGCCTGGGCCTCGCAGATCGTCCAGCTGATCATCCGGCTGGTTTACGGCATGTTGATGGCGTGCGTTATGCTGTATTCGGAAAGCGACTCGCTGCTGCCACGCGAGGAAGAATCGAGAATTTGAATTTGATCAGAAAACCGGTTCGCCGGTTTTTTGTCCTTTTGGCGAGTGAAAATTGAAAAAATGATAAAACGGAATCGCACGATTAGGGAAGTGTGTTTTCAGATGTGAAGAAAGAGCTTCTGATTTCATTCGGATGATTCGATTTTATAAAAGAAGCGTTAGCAAGTTGATTAGACAGTTTATCTTACAAATATCAATATGATTTTTTCCAGAATCCTACTTAACCAGACGATTGGGAAAACAATCGTTTTCTTCCTCTTTATAAGTTCATAAAATCTGTTATAATAGTAAACGTTTTGAGAGAAGAAATGTCAGTCGCAATCCCCTGACAATAAACAAAACACGAAAGGAATTCAATAAGATAATGAAAAACAAAACTTTAGTTCGTTTTTGTATCAGCGCGGTGATCGCCGCGTTGTACGCCGCCGTTTCTCTGGCGTTAGCGCCGCTTTCATTCGGACCGGTTCAGATCCGGATCGCGGAAGCGATGACGCTGCTTCCGGTTTTATTCCCGGAGGCGATTGCCGGCGTGACGCTGGGCTGTTTTCTGACTAACTTGATCGGCGCGATCATGGGCGTCAATTTGTTAGGCTTTTTTGATGTGCTGGCGGGGACGCTGGCGACTTTCCTGGCCGCTCTTCTGACCTGGAAGTTCCGCAAGCTCTGCGTCAAAGGACTGCCGCTCGTTTCAGCGCTGATGCCGGTGCTGTTCAACGCCGTGATCGTGGGCGCGGAATTGGCGTATGTTCTCTATCCAACCGCTTTGGTTACCGGCTTTATGATCAATGCGCTGGAAGTCGGTTTTGGCGAGCTGATCGCCTGCTTCGTTCTGGGCTTGCCGTTAGTCAAAGCGCTGGATAAAGCGCAGGTGGCCAGGCGCTTCGGATTATAAAGGTAAGATCGACTCTGTTGAAAAGACCTCTCAAGACAGACTGCTAAAGGGATTTCGGACGCTTTCGGGCGTCTTTTTTTGTACCATTCCTGATAACCACTTTTTAATTCTTCTAATTTCATGAAAGACCTTGCCTTCCTTCCCCTCTATCCTTTACAATGAGGGGAAAGAAGGAATGTAAGAATTACGGGGGGGAAAGAATGGGCCGGGAAAGAAGGCAAAGGAAGAAACAACATCATTGGACAAGAACGCTCACAGTCATGATGATCGGGATTTTGCTTTGCGGCTGCAGCGTGAAGCCGACATCGGATGTGCCGATGCCTTCGTTGGTGCCAACGCCGACAGCGAATGAAGAAACTCTATTACGGCAGTTCCTGAATGATAAAGGTGTGATGGATCGCCTGAATGCAGCCTGGTATGATTTTAGTCATCAATATGAACTGGACATCACTGAAGCGGCATGGGTCTTTACAGATACATTGGGTCAAGGAGATATTGTCGTCAATCTAATTAATTCTGAAATCACTTTTGGTTTTCCTGATGTGACGATCGAATACAAAAAGAAAGATCGCGTTATTAAAACAGCAGTATTTTCAGCGCAGCTTATGATGAATTTGAAGAGCTCTGATTC
Source organism: Holdemania sp. 1001302B_160321_E10 (assembly GCF_015552275.1). NCBI lineage: Bacteria > Bacillati > Bacillota > Erysipelotrichia > Erysipelotrichales > Erysipelotrichaceae > Holdemania > Holdemania sp. 1001302B_160321_E10. Next base: position 24,321 of record NZ_JADNEM010000022.1, read on the forward strand.
TGTTTGGCAATCGGAAATCGTTACAGAAGACCATCAGCGGTTCCTCATTCAATTCGACCCGCAAACTTTGGAGCTTCAAGACGCAGAATTGAATTCTAAGACGTTAGGGAAGAAAATGAATTTTGCACCATCGCTTTATGGTCAGTGTTTGAGTTATTTTAAACGATATTGGAATCAATCGCTGACTCAGCGCACTCTGATTCAACAAATGGTGGCAGTCGCTGCTGAAATTAAACCAGGAATGAATCTGAATGAACTGGCAGAAAACTTTGCTATACTTTATGATCAGCATGTTGATATTCTGGAACCTGGGGCGATCACGCCGGATATCACGCTGGAAGTGGAAATGAATTTTAATGATAAGGATACGCTATATCTGAAGGATACGACAAAGCTTGAGAAAACATTGTACCTGTTCACCGCGATGGATCAGGGCTTCGACGATCCCTCTGCGATTGATTGGGAAGCGCTGGCGCCAACCTTGATGAGCGCGATTCCTGACTATGGCTGCGATGGCCGATATTGCAGGAATGCCGAAGGACAGGTGCGGTTTGCGGACTTCGCGATCCGCGAGGGCTATGGCTCGCTGGTTACCCAGCCAGACATGAACAAGGCGGCAAAGGTGCTGAGCGGGCAGGATTATGTTTATGACGATTATGATAACCGGAAGTTAAGCAGCGGTGTCGTTTACAGCCAAAGTGTGAACAGCTATGTCGCCTATTCCCGCGAAGGCGACTGGCTGCCAGCCAGTCCCGGTGTGATCGTTTTGGATCAAAAGCAATCAGATAATCGAATCACCGTGGATTTTGTGACCTATGTGCCTCATTGGGATAACAAGCTGATTGTAGAAGGGATTCCGATCGAAGCCGAAAATGGATTGAACAATGCCAATCAAAAGATTATTCAGACGGTGAAAGACAATCTCGACCGCATGCCGCACTGGACTGCGGAGCTGGAAGATACCGGTGATGATCAGTTTTACCACCTGCTTTGGGCTGTCCGGTATTAAGCGCAGGGAAAAAAGAGAGCGTTAACAAAAGAAAACTATCCGTTTATCCGGGCGGATAGTTCTTTTCTATGGAGAAATTCAGCGTTCTATCCCGCCTGCGCAGGAAGGGAAAGGTTGTAGCGTAACTACGGTTAACCGTGATATAATAGCACAGGAGATCAAGGGTGAGCGTATATGAAAAAAGGTTATTTTATTACATTTGAAGGCCCGGACGGCAGCGGGAAAACCACAGTCAGCACGGCGGTGGCGAAGCGGCTGCAGGAAATGGGCGTTGATTCCCTATATACCCGGGAACCGGGAGGGATTGAGATTGCGGAGCAAATCCGCCGCGTGATTCTCGATCCTGCCAACACGGCAATGGATAGCAAGACCGAAGCGCTGCTTTACGCCGCGGCCCGGCGGCAACATTTGATCGAAAAAGTACTGCCGGCCTTAGCCGAAGGCAAGGTCGTAATCTGCGACCGCTTCGTCGACAGCTCGCTGGCTTATCAAGGCGTCGGCCGGTATTTGGGGATCGAAGAAGTTTTGTCGATCAACGAGTTTGCGATCGAAGGCCATTGGCCGGATAAAACCTTGTATCTCGACCTGGCTCCTCAACAGGGGCTGGACCGGATCGCCAGCCGGCAGGACAAAGACCGGCTCGATCAGGAAAAGATTGATTTCCATCTGCGCGTCTGTGAAGGCTATCGCCAGGTGCGTCGGCGGTTTGCCGAACGGATGATCGTGATTGACGCCTCCCAGCCGGTTGAGCAGGTGATTGACGATTGTGTAAAAGCGATTGGAGCGCTGATCCAACGTGAAGTTCGCTGAACGCTTACAGGCTCAGCAGCCGGTCGTTTATCAGACGCTGAAACACGCGTTAATGCAGAAGAAACTGGCGCATGCGTTTCTGTTTGTCGGGCAGAAGGGAACGCCGCGTCTGGAAACGGCGCTTCTGTTAGCGCAAAGCCGGATCTGTCAGCATGTTCACGACGGATTCGCCTGTGAAGAATGCATCGACTGCCAGCGGATTGCGGAGGGCAACTATGCCGATCTGATTCTTTTGGACGGCGCGTCCAAGTCGATTAAAAAAGAGGAAATTCGCTCGCTGCAGGAACGTTTCAATAAAACCGGACTGGAGCGCAGCGGACAGAAAGTCTATATTCTCAACAACGCGGAGAACACGACGCCCGAAGCACTTAACAGCCTGTTGAAGTTTCTGGAAGAGCCGCAAGGCTCTGATACTCTCGCGATTCTGATTGTGGAAAATCAGGACCGGATTCTGCCGACGATCGTCTCCCGCTGCCAGACGCTGACCTTTCGGCCGCTGACGCAGCGTCAGATACATCAGATCGCATTGGAAGAACAGCTTGACGAAACCGACGGCTATCTGTTGTCGCACATGATCCGCGACGTCGATCAGATCAAACAGACGGCTGAGGATGAAGCGTACCAGAATGGAATGCTGATGATGCGCCGGTTTATCCGTGAATTCCCATTGCGTGAAGAAGAAGTGCTGGTGTGGATGCAGACCGAGTATCTGGGAAGCAAGGATAAGGAGAAGGACAAACGAACCTTCGGTTATTTTATCGACTGTCTGCTTCAATTTCTCCGCGACGCCGCGGTAGGGCATACGGAAGGCCCGGCCTGGATGGCGGAGGAAATAGGAAACTGGAATCAGCGTCCGCTGCGGCTGGATCGGCTGATTATCGTTTTGCTTGAATGCCGGGACAAGCTGTCCCGTAGTTATAATCTGCCATTGTTGGCGGATCAGTTAATTTATCAAATGAAGGAGGGAATGAAAGATGAGTGAAAATCAGGAAGCTGTAAAAACGGAAGAATCCAAACCGGCTCCGGCTTACCGCTATGTCGTCTCCGTGCGGTTTAAGAATTCGCGTAAGGCGTACAGCTTTGGCGCGAACGATGAAACGCTGGAATATGGCGATTATGTCGTCGTGGAAACTATCCGGGGCGTCGAGATGGGCGAGATCATCAGCAACCTGCGCGACGTGTCGATGCACACCCAGAATACGCCGCTCAAGCCGGTGCTGCGCAAAGCGACCCGGCATGACCGCGAGATGTATGCCGAAAATAAAGATCTGGCCAAAGAAGCGCTGGCCCGCTGTCAGGAAGCAGTGGCCCGGCTCAAGCTGGATATGAATCTGATCAGCTGCGAATACACGCTGGATCGAAGCAAGATCATCTTCGTCTATGTCGCCGACGAGCGTGTCGATTTCCGCGAGCTGTTAAAGGAACTGGCGGGGATCTTCAAGTGCCGGATCGAGCTGCGTCAGATCGGTCCGCGCGATAAAGCGAAGATCATCGGCGGTCTGGGCACCTGCGGCATGGAAACCTGCTGCTCGCGGTTCATGGATGATTTTGACGTCGTGTCGATCAACATGGCGAAGAACCAGCTGCTGGCTCTGAACATTCAGAAATTGTCGGGACAGTGCGGCAAGCTGATGTGCTGTCTGAAATTTGAGGATGAGAATTACAAACAGCTGCGCGCCGGATTACCGAAGATGAACGCTCAGGTCGAATATGAAGGCAAGCTGTACCGCGTGACGTCGATGAACGTGATCAACGGGACCGCCAAGCTGGAAAATCGGGAAAACGTACAGTTTATTACGCTTGCGGATTTAATGGAAAAGGGCGTGTTCCGTCGCCCGGAAGCCCAGAACGCAAAAAACAAAGAGAAAGAAAACCGGCCTGGCGAACGCAAGGATGACCGCCGGGATAACGAACGGAAAGAAAACAACCGTAAGGAAACGGGCGAGCGTCGGGAAGCGGAGGCGAAGGAAACCGAGCGTCAGGACGATCGGAAAGTAACCGACCGAAAACCTGCCGAAGAGAAAAAGCAGGAACGCAGAGAACCTGCCCGGCGTCCCGGTGAGAAAAAAACGGAAAAGAAGCCGGAGGAAAGAAAACCGGAAGAAAAGCGCCGCGAGGATCGCAAACCGCAGGAGAACCGCAGACATCAGAAGCCGCGGGAGAGCGGGAAGGAAGTCAAACCGGAAGGCGAAGTTAAGGCGCAGGAAGGTGATGGCGAGGCGAAAACTCAGGAGCGGAAACGACCGAATCGCCGCCGGCGGCATCCCGGCCGCAAAGAGGGTCAGCCGAAAAATGCGCCGGGAGAGGATCAGAAATGATTCGCCAGCAAAGCTTTTCCAATGAAAAACCGACGCTGTATCTCGTGCCGACGCCGATTGGGAATCTTGAAGAAATGACGCCTCGGGCGATTGAGATTTTGCGCACAGTGGATGTGATCGCCGCGGAGGATACCCGCAACACGATGAAGCTGCTTCAAGTGTTCGATATCCATACCCGCATGATCGCCCATCATTCTCATAACGAACGGGAAAGCGCCAAAGGATTGTTAAATCTGCTGGAACAAGGTCAGTCCGTCGCGGTGGTTTCCGACGCCGGGTATCCCCTGATTTCCGATCCGGGGCAGAATATCGTCGAGCAGGTAACGGCCGCGGGGTATAACGTCGTGCCGGTGTCTGGCTGCAGTGCTTCGATCAACGCGCTGGTCGCGTCCGGTTTGAAAGCTCAGCCATTCTTGTTCAAAGGATTTCTTTCCAGCAATGACCGCGAGTGCGTGAAGGAGCTGGAAGGGTTGAAATCCTTGCCGTTCACCATGATCTTCTATGAAGCGCCGCATCGGATTGAGCGGATGCTGGGGCATTGTCTGGACGTTCTGGGCGACCGCAAAGCATGTCTGGCCCGGGAAATCACCAAGCGGCACGAGGAATTTCTGCGCGGAACCTTAAGCGAGCTGAAAGCGGCGGCGGCCGGTCTGAAAGGCGAAATGGTCCTCGTTGTGGAGGGCTGCGGACAGGAAAGCCAGCCGGCTCTGGATATGGCGCAGATCACCGATCAGATTAACGAACGGATCCGTTCCGGGATGTCCGCCGCTGATGCGATCAGGCAGATTGCGAAGGAATCCGGCGTGTCCAAGAATGAGATTTACCGCGCATATCATCAGGAATCATAAAGAAGAAAGCTCTTTCTGGATCGGAAATCCCCGATACCGAAAGAGCTTTTTATATCGAATTGGGAAATAATGAAAAAAATGCCGAAAGGATCAGAACGGATTCAACATAGACTAATGCGTTTTCTGCCGGATTTCCTTAAGTAAAGTTTTGAGGAAGCACAGGCAGAAACCGGTCAGCCCTGAAGCAAGAACTGTAAAAAAGATTCCCTGCGCACCTTTCTGCCTGGCAAACAGAACAATCGCCAGAGAACCGGATCCAAGGGTGATGACGGTAAGCACAAGAAATAAGCCGCTGAAGAAAATCAACCCCAAAATACGCAGCGGCCGGGGCGCGGAAGGATTTTAGGCAGACCAGCCTGACAAACGCACGAGCATTGCCGCGGCAAAATCAAGGAACAGCTGCATCATTCCACCTTCTTTTCATGGTTCTTTCCTTTATCTGCTTTCACAGCTTTTATAAACTTACGGCAGAAGGAAACAAAATCAACAGCCCGATCAACCAGAAAGCTGTAAAAAAGACTGATCCAAAAACAAAACGTCAGGGCCCGGATTATCCGGTATACCTGATTTTTTGTTTTCTTTTGTTCCACGGCAGAAGTCTGCCTGTCAACTTCTGTTTCCATTTTTGGCAATGCGCTTCATTCAGGATTTTTCCCCTCGTTGCCCACCGGAAGATCCCGGTTCTCAAACGTCGGCGTCCAAGGGGGGATATTCAGCATATCCGTTCGGAAAACCAATCAAAAATTTAAAAAATTTTGAACGCAGCGGCTTGACTCTCAGAAAACTTATGCTATAATGATAAAGGTTATCGTTATTAGGAGGTGAGATGATGATTCGCAGGAATTCAAGGCAACGCCAGCTGATCCTGGATGTGATGCGCGGCGAAGGAATTCACATGAATGCCGAGCAGGTTTACCAGAAGGTAAAAGAAGCTGATCCTTCCATCGGAATCGCAACCGTCTATCGCAACCTGAATCTGTTGTCGGAACTGGGTGAAATCCAGAAGTTCCAGGACCGCAGCGCTGGATTCATGTACGATGGAAATCCGAAAAAGCATCATCACTTCTATTGTCGATACTGCAAGCGGTATTTCGACGTTTCCTTCTCCGTTGAGGAGCAGATGATCAGCCAGGTGGAAGATCAGATGGGCGTCAGCGTGGAAGATCTGAATATCTCGTTGGAAGGCTGCTGCAACCAGTGTAAAGACAAACAGGAAAAAGAGAAAGAAAGAGGTAAAGAACAATGGAATTAAAAGGATCAAGAACTGAACAGAACTTAATGAGCGCTTTCGCAGGCGAATCTCAGGCCCGCAACAAGTACACTTACTATGCAATGAAGGCTCGTGCCGAAGGCATGGAACAGATCGCGAATATCTTTGAGGAAACAGCGCGCAACGAACAGGAACATGCGATGCTGTGGTTCAAGGCTCTGCATGGCGATCAGATTCCTTCGACAGACGTTAACCTGCAGGATGCGGCCAATGGCGAAAACTACGAATGGACTGACATGTACGCTGAATTCGCCAAGATTGCGCGTGAAGAAGGCTTCAACAAGATCGCGGCCCAGATGGACATGGTTGCCAAAATCGAAAAGCGCCATGAAGAACGTTATCTGGCTCTGTTAAGCAATGTGAAGGAAGACAAAGTCTTCAAGAAGGAAGAAGACGTCATGTGGAAATGCCAGATCTGCGGTTATACTCTGGTCGGCAAGAACGCTCCGGGTCTGTGCCCGCTGTGCGGCTATGCGAAGTCTTTCTTCGAAGTTGAAAAAGCCAACTATTAATTTCTCTGATTCACAGGATCCGCTCGCCGGGTCCTTTTTCTTTTAATCCTTATTTCTATTTCAAGCTTTCGCTTCAGATTCCGCTCCGGTTTATCACCGATCCCATTCATATTTATGGATTCCGGGACATACATTGGAAACAGAATCGGAGGAAAACGCAATGAAAATCAGAATCCTGCAATGCGATCCGATTGACCCGCAGGCCGAGGATCAGGTTCACCGGATCCGCCATCAGACGGGCGATCTCGTCATTGAGTACATCCAAATTCAAGATGCCGGCAGCCGTCCCGAAAAATGGGATCAGACAATTCTATGTTCCTCGAAAGCTGTGGATCCGCAGCTGGCCGCTTCCTTTCCCCAGCCAATTTTAATTATCAGTCCTCAACCGCTGGCCGGTTATCCATCCTGGCAGATTCGCAGTCGATTGACGGACCCCTGGAATGGCGAATGGCTGGTCAAAATGATCAGTCAATTAGTGCATAACGGACAGCCGCTGAACCAAAGTCAATGCCTGGAATTTGTGAAGGTAAAAAAGGAGCGTAAAATCAGCGCGGAACTGGAACATCTGCATTCTGGCATCAAGTCCCGGGATTATCCTGCGGCGTTATGGCTGTTTGTGCAGGATCGGCAGAATGAGGCGATGGAGCCGGAGGGAGAGGCGCTGCCTTTTCCTGTCCATTGTTACTGGATGAAACAGAAAGCAGACGTGAACGTCGCTTGTCTAATCTATCCCCAAGTTCCCTCAACTGTCTGAGGCAGGGGACAGGCTCAGCCATTTCTCTTTTAAGCCCTGAACCAAGAAGAAAAGCACTCGCAGGAGTGCTTTTCGCATGTCTGATTCGAAAGGACGATTAAAGCTTGCAGACGTTCGCAGCCTGTTCGCCGCGATCGCTCTGGACGACTTCAAAGCTTACCGCTTCGCCATCGTCTAAGGTTTTAAAACCTTCTGTCTGAATCGCGGAATAATGAACGAAGACGTCTTTCCCTTCATCCGTCGTGATGAATCCGTAGCCTTTTTCAGCATTAAACCATTTGACTTTTCCTGTAACCATGAGCTGTCCTCCTATGCCACTATAATAAAAGACACATGAGCGCGGGAATTAACTATCCTTTCCTCATGTGAAATTATAGTTATAGCCTTGAAAATCTAACTACAATATAGCACGATTTCCTGGCGGAATCAATCCGGATTTCATGATAAATTTGGATGAAATAGTCGGTTATTGTTCGAAATTGTAATAATTTTAATGGATTCCCGGATAAAAATCAGAAGCGAAAAGAAGACAGAATCAGTCCTTTTTTCAAAGCTCTGCATCCTTGTTTGAAAGAGAATTCCCCGGGTCTGAAAGACCCCGCAAAATTGATCAGCAGGAAGCATTCTGATAGAAATTTGTTCAGAATTTGACTATGATAATCAGGAAAGAAAAGATTTCTGTTAATTTCCAGAATTCTGGGAAAGAATGAATAAAGGAGTGATGCAGGATGGCAATCAATCAACAAATAACCAACGACCTGACCTGGGTAGGTGTCCAGGATCCGCAGCTGAAGGTATTTGATATCATCATGGAAACGGAATATGGAACGACGTACAACGCGTATATCCTTAAAGGTACAGCGAAAACGGCGCTGATCGAAACGGTCAAGCTTCCGTTTTTTGATGAGTTTGAAAAGCGCGTTGAAGCGGTGCTGCCAGTCGATCAAATCGACTATTTGATCGTGAATCACACCGAGCCGGATCATGCCGGTTCGATCGCGAAGTTGTTGGAAGTGAATCCGAATCTGACCATCGTCGGCAGTCCGGCGGCGCTGCAATTCTTAAAGGAAATCGTCAATCAGGATTTCCGCTCATTGACAGCGGCAGAAGGCATGACGCTGGATCTGGGCAAAAAGACGCTGCGGTTTATCATGGCGCCCAATCTGCATTGGCCGGATACGATGGTTACGTTGGTACAGGAAGATGGGATTTTGTTTACCTGTGATTCGTTTGGCGCACATTATGCGTTTGAAGGGCTGCGCGTGAGTGAGGTCGAGGATCAAACGGCCTATCAAAGTGCGTTAAAATACTATTATGATCATATTTTAAAGCCATTTCGCCCATTCATGCGGAAAGCGCTGGACAAAGTGGCCGGGCTGGATGTGAAGATGATCTGTCCTGGTCATGGACCGGTGCTGGATTGCGGGCTGGAGGAGATTTTAAACCAATATCGTAGGTGGAGCGCGGAACCGCGGTTGGAAAACAAGCTGATTCTGGCCTATGTCAGCGCTTATGGCTACACGGAACAGCTGGCGCAGGCGATCGCCCGGGGTATTGAAAGTGCCGGCTGGAAAGCGGAATTGATGGAACTGACGCAGATCCCGGTGACGGAAGTGGTGGAAAAGCTGGAACAGGCCCGGGGATTTCTGTTGGGTTCGCCGACGATTCTGGCAGAAGCACTGCCGCCGGTCTGGATGCTTCTCTCTTATTTGAATCCGGTCGTGCACGGCGGAAAGTTTGCGGCAGTCTTCGGCAGCTATGGCTGGAGCGGGGAAGCGTTCGCTCATCTGGAAGAGCGGTTAAAACAGCTGCGGATTACGGTCATGCCAGCCTTGAAAGTGCGGTTTAAGCCGTCCATGGCGCAGCTTGAGGAAGCAGAACAGGCCGGACGGCGCTGGGTGGAACAGATCGCCGGGAAATAAACTGGGTTTATTAAGCAAACGGACTTCCTTTCAATTAAAGAAGGAGCCGCTTTCTTTCAAATTCATTTCAAGCGCATAATGGGAAGTCACGAAAACAGATGGCTGCCGCTGGGAAGGTTCTTAGTCGAATTTGCATGATGAAATGGGCAGGATAAACGGTTATACAACGCTTTATCCTGCCTGTTTTTTTGTATGGAAATTCTATTCTTACCCTGAGCCAGGGAAGAATTACTGCGGATACCGTCTGTTTTTTAATTGTCCTCAATCTTCAAAATCGCAGAGGGACTTTTGCCATAAGGAAAGTTTAAAACGCAGGGGAATGCCGCCGCTAAGAAAACGGTTCCGTCTGAAATATGATTCTTTTCGCCAGATTACAGGAACTTCCAGAAATCCGGTGAAAGGACGCTTGCATTTTTTTCACAGTCATGGTAAGCTGATTACGCTTAAGGTTAGATATAGCTAACTAAAAGAGAAAAGAATCGATCCGACGTCGACTCTTTTATTTTTCCATCAATGTTAGATTGAACTAACATTCAACAATGAAAGGAGAACGTTATGCTTCAACGATTTAAAAGTACGCTGATTCTGACCGCAGTTCTCTTGGTCTGTTCCGGGATTTCGTTATTGATCGGCGCGGCGGATTTCGGCGTATCCGACGTGCTGAATGGAAACTGGGAGGCGCTGGAGATTCTGGTTCTTTCCCGCCTGCCGCGGCTGCTGGCGATTTTATGCACTGGCATGGGCATGAGCGTGGCCGGCTTGATCATGCAGCAGCTGTGCATGAATAAATTTGTTTCCCCCTCGACCGGCGCGACGATTTCCTCCGCTCAGCTGGGAATTCTGTTCGCTTTTCTGTTCATGCCCGGCTCGACGCTATGGGTGCGCGCGGGCTTTGCCTTCGTCAGCGCGATTGCGGGAACCTGGATCTTTGTGGCGTTTATCCAGCGGATTCAGTTCAAGGACGTTGTGATGGTGCCGTTAGTCGGCATTATGTTCGGCAATGTGATCGGCGGAATCACGAACTATCTGGCGTATAAATACGAAATGACGCAGGCGCTCTCCTCGTGGCTGGTCGGCCACTTCTCCCTGGTGATGAAGGGGCGCTATGAGCTGGTCATTCTGGTTGTGCCGTTAGTTCTGGCGGCGTTTCTGTTTGCCAACCATTTCAACATTGTCGGCATGGGCAAAGACTTCTCAAAGAACCTCGGCGTGCCTTATAACGCCGTGCTGTTTCTGGGATTGACGATCGCCGCGACGATCACCGCCAGCATCGTCGTGGTGGCCGGCAGTATTTCCTATGTTGGACTGATCGTTCCCAATCTGGTCACGATGTTCAAGGGTGATAAGCTGCGCGGAACATTAGCCGATACCGCGCTGTTCGGAGCGCTGTTCGTGCTGGTCTGCGACATGCTCGGCCGGATCGTGATCGCGCCGTATGAACTGCCGATCGAGCTGATCGTCGGGATTTTGGGCAGCCTGATCTTCATCGGCCTGCTTTGGATGCGGCTCAACGGAAAAGCGCGGATTGTCGGAAAAGCGCAGGGAGGCTGCAGAGGATGAAGCGCTGTGATGCCAATCATTTTAAAGCGGCGGTTCTGATCACGCTGGCGATTCTGGCGGTGATCGGCTATCTGACGCTCAATGTCAATCCGAAATATGTTGAATTCGCGATGCGCCTGCGCGTGCCGAAATTGTTAGTTATGCTCGTGACAGCCTTCTGTATCGGCGGTGCGTCGATTGTCTTCCAGACCTTGATTCAAAACACGATTGTGACCCCCTGCCTGCTGGGGATGAATTCGTTGTACGCCCTGATCCATACCGCAGTGGTGTTCTTTCTCGGCTCCGGCAGTCTGATCGCCCGCCATCCGCAGCTTTCGTTTCTCGTCGATCTGACGATCATGGGGGCAGCCGCGATCCTGATTTACGGGACGTTGTTTAAGAAGATGAAGCATCAGATTCTCTATGTGCTGCTGGCAGGCACGGTCATGTCGACGTTGTTCTCCAGCATGCAGACGACGCTGACCCGGATCATGGATTCCAACGAATACGACGCGCTGTTAAGCTCGCTGGTTGCCAGCTTTTCCAACGTCAATTCCAGTCTGTTGGCGATCTCAGCCGTGCTGATCGGCTTGGTGATCTTCGTGTTACGGAAGGAGCTGAAGCTGCTCGATGTGATCGCGCTGGGGAAGAATCAGGCGATAAATCTGGGCGTGGATGTGGACAAAACGATCCGCCGGTTATTGCTGGGCGTAACGGTGCTGATCGCGATCGCCACGGCGCTGGTCGGTCCGATTTCCTTTCTGGGCCTGATCATCGCGAATCTGTCGCGGCAGCTGTTTAAGACATACAGGCATACCTGGCTGATTTTTGGCGCAGCCGTGCTGGGGATGATCGTTCTGGTCGGCGGACAGCTGATCGTCGAGCATGGCTTTTCTTACAGCATGCCGGTCAGCGTATTCATCACGATCGGCGGCGGTTTGTATTTTTTGATTCTGTTATTTGGAAAAGGGAGGCAGCGGGCATGATTATTAAACAACTGACAAAGCACTATGGCGCAAAACGGGTTGTCGACGAGGTGAGCTTCGAAATTCCCAAGGGCAAGGTCCTGTCTCTGATCGGTCCCAACGGCGCGGGCAAGTCGACGGTCATGGGGATGATTTCCCGGCTGGTCGCTAAAGATGCGGGACTGGTGCAGTTTGAAGGAAAGGATCTGGCGAAGTGGAACAGCCGCGACCTGTCCAAACGGCTGGCGATCCTGACGCAGTCCAACAACATTCAGATGAAGCTCACGGTGCGCGAACTGGTCAGTTTCGGCCGTTTCCCTTATTGTCAGGGGCGGCTGCAGGAAGAAGACCGGCGGAAAGTGGATGAAGCGCTGGCCTACATGGAGCTGGAAGCGATCGCTGATCAATTTATCGACGAGCTGTCCGGCGGGCAGCGGCAGCGGGCGATGATCGCGATGGTGATCGCTCAGGATACGGATTATATTCTACTGGACGAACCGACGAATAACCTCGATATCTACCACGCGTCAAACATGATGAAAATCGTACGCCGGCTGTGCGATGAATTGGGAAAAACGGTGATTCTGGTTCTGCATGAAATCAACTACGCGGCGTTTTACTCGGATTATATCTGCGCGTTTGTCGGCGGTAAGGTAGCACGATTCGGGACTGTTGAGGACGTGATCACCAAGGAAAACCTTTCGGCGATCTACGGCGTGAATTTCGAGATTCAACAGGTCGCGGGCCGGCCGCTGTCGATCTATTATTAATAGGTTTCTAAAATTCAGAAGAAAGGCGAGAGAGGAATTTCAGCTGAATCGGAAAGGAAAGTCAGTTTGAATGATGTGAATCACAGGTTTTCCCGCAACAAATCATAGTTCACAAAGGAAAAACAAAAAGGAGAAAAGAATATGAAGAAATTAACGGGTTTCATGGCCGCCGGCTTGTTGATGCTGAGCGCCTGCACGGCAAAACCGCAGAAGGAGGAGCAGCCGAATCAACAACCAGCCGCGACGATGACGATTACCACGCTCAACGGAAATCAGGAAAAAGGTCCGCTGGAAGTCCCGGTCGATCCGCAGCGGATCGCAATTCTGGACATGGCGGCGCTGGATATGCTGGACAGCTGGGGATTGGGCAACCGCGTCGTCGGCATGCCGAAATCCTCGACGGTCGATTATCTGAAAGCATATAATGAAAATAAAGCGATCGTAAATCTGGGGACGCTGAAAGAAGTCGATATGGAAGCGCTGATGGCCAGCGAACCGGATGTGATTTTCATCGGCGGCCGGCTGAGCGCGCAGTACGACGCGTTGTCTGAGATCGCCCCGGTTGTGTATCTGAGCACCGATGCCGAGCTGGGCATAGTGGAAAGCGTGAAGCAAAACGCCATGACTATCGCTTCTTTATTTAATATGGAAGACAAAGCGAAGGAACAGCTGGCTGGTTTCGACAGCCGGATTGAAACGCTGCGTCAGGCGGCCAAAGGCAAAACCGCGGTGATCGGCATGGTGACCTCCAGCAACTTCAATACCCTTGGCAACGGCAGCCGCTGCTCGCTGATCGGCCATGAAATCGGCTTTACCAATCTGGCGAACGACGTGGATTCCACCCATGGCAACGAGTCGTCGATGGAATTGTTAGTCAAGCTGAATCCGGAATATCTCTTCGTGCTCGACCGTGATTCCGCGATCAATACCGAAGGGGCGAAGCTGGCGGAGGAAGTCATGAACAATGAATTGACCGCCAGGACGCTGGCCGCGCAGAACGGCAATATCGTCTACCTCACGCCGACGGTCTGGTATCTGGCAGAAGGCGGGATTACCGCGTTGGACGTGATGCTTCAGGATCTGGAAGCGGCGTTATTGAAATAAACAAAGCAAAAAGGATGAAGGTGACTTCCCTCAATGAGAAGTGCATGTTCATCCTTTTTTGTGAAAAGATTGGGAGGGAGTGTGAAGCAGGGAGAGAGAATCGGGATGTTATTGCAGCGTGACGTAGCCGTAATACGGTGTGGTTCCTTTCTTCGTGGCATTCTGGACTTTCTCACTCTTGAGGATCGGTGTGTTATAGCTGAACAGCGGAATGATATAGGCCTGCTGCTCAATCAGGTATTCTTCAGCCGCATGCAGTGCATTCATATACTCCGTATGATCCACAATCTTCGCGGCGTCCTCAATCATCTGATCATAAGCGGGATCCTCGACCGCAGGAACGACTTGTTGTCCAATAGTCCACAAGGTTAAAAACTGGGATGGATCATCGCTGGCGGTGTAGCCGTACCGGGAGAGTTCAAAGTCGCCGTTGTCGATCTGATTATAGAAGACGCCGGATTCCACAACCTCCAGTTCGCAGTCGATTCCGATATTTTTCCACATCGCTTCCAAAATCTGCGCAACGTCGGCATGGATGAAGGAAGAAGAATATTTGTATTTGATTTTTAACGGATGGGCTTCGTCATAACCGGCTTCTTTCAGCAGCGTCTTCGCCTGTTCCGGGTCATACGCCTGCAGAGTCCCTTTCGCGTCGGCTTCCTTCCGGAAATCCCCATCTGCGCCGTTAAGTCCGGATGGGACATAGCCGCCTAATGCCTGATAGTATTCCTCAGGGCCCAGGGTGGAAGCCAGAGCTTTTTTGTCGATGGCAAGGGCCAGTGCTTTCCGGACCCGGCTGTCTTTCAGGCTTTCCGGAGCGGTAGAACCAGAGTTTATTGCGATGAAGTAGGAGGTTGGAGACGGAATATTCCAGACTTCGTTCTGGTTTGGATAATTGACGCCAACATCAACCGGAACGTTTAACGCGACATCAACTTCGCCATTTTTATAAGCGAGCGACTGGGCGTCGCTGTCCGGCATGACCAGAAATGTAATCTGATCCAGCGTGATTTCATCAGCTTTGTAATAGCTGTCATTTTTGACGATGACGGCTTTTTCGTTCTCATTGCATTCCGCCAGCTGGTAAGCGCCGATGCTTGGATAGCCGGGTTTTAATGCCCATGTGGAATCGTGCGCATCCGCAAAATCCGGTCTTAACGGCGCAAAGACGTTGCCAGTTAACAGATTCAGGAAAAAGGCGCAGGGTTGTTTCAGAGTTAAAACCAGCGTAGACTCATCCGGCGTCTGGACTCCGTCAATTTCGATCGTTTCCGCGTCCAGATCGGTATTTGCCGCAATTTCTTCCGCGCCTTTTAAATAGGTGGTCAGATTGTAAATCGTCAGGGAGTTTTCCGCGCCATAGGTCAGGTTGCGCAGGATGGCATATTTAAAATCCTGTGAAGTCAGAGCTTTTCCATCACTCCAGGTCAGCCCTTCCTTGATTTTTATAGTATAGGTCAGACCATCGTCGCTCACGGTGCAGTTCTCGGCAAGCTCAGGAATGACGTTGCCATTTTCATCCTTGGTCATCAGACTGGAAAGGGTATGGGCAAGAATGTAATTGTTGACAGTCTCTGTATTGAAACCGGGGTCGAGCGTTGTGATCTGGCCTCCAACCGCGACGACAATGGAATTTTGTTTTGTTTCCGGTTCTGGTGAAGAAACATTAGCGTTGGAAGAACAGGCGGTGTTCAGGATGAATAAGCCTGCGCAGAGAAGCATATTTAATTTTTTCATGGTTATTTTCCTTTCTTAGATGAGTTTCGTTAAAGATGCAGAAACATCGTCGATAACGTTTCCTGGAATGTTGGATTTCTGATTTCTGTTTATGAATTGATATGTTTACAGCGGGAATCATCAACATCACTCCTTTCCAGAATCCTGAGGGAAAATAAAAATCGTCCCCAGCCTATGCTAGAGACGATGGATTCGCGGTGCCACTCTAATTGCCGGTTTATTCCGGCCTCCTCAAATCCTTAACGCGGATATTCGGACTTTCCTACTGAATTCAGAAAGTCATCTCCCAGATGCGTTTTCATTGGAACACGTGCCGCTGACCTTCCACTCTGTATCAGCTCGCTGATGGATTTTTCCAATTACTTTTTCTGTTCATTGATTTTATGGTTCTTAGTTTAAACGAGAAATGAAAAGATGTCAATGCTAAAATGATTATATTTTCATTCAATAAGAAATATTTTCATACGGAAAAGAAAGAGAAATTCATACTCTTTATTTTATTCCGGTCTCGTTTTGCTGACTATCAAATTTCTAAAAGGAGACAAAGAAAAATGAGGAGTAGTTCATCCTCATCTGTTCGTAAGTAAAGTTCTTCGGATCAGTTTGCTTTTTCAACTTTGACGGTAGTAAATTCAGTATCGCCGGTGACGCTGAGTTCGCCTGTGTAGGTGACTGTTACCTGATCACCATCTTTGATACCCTCCATTTTGAAATTTTCATCAATCGGGAAAACATAGGCGTCTTTTCCATCATCCAGAATAAACATGACATTTTTGATATCGCTGATTTTTCCGGTGATGGTTTTTTCTTCGCCTTGTTTCGCTTCGGGAGCCATTGTCGGTTCTGTGGTTTCTGGCTTATCCGCCGGCGTTGCCTCCGGCATACTGGACGTTGCTTCCGGTGTCGGCGTTGTTTTGTCTTCCTTGGATTGGCAAGCGGCAGCCCCGAATAACAGACCTGCGGTTAAGATGATCATCACTATCTTTTTCATTTCTTTATCCTCCATGTATCCTTTTGGGTGATACTATAAGATTAGAGAAATTGAAAAAGGAAAAAATTGAAGGAAGCAGGAAATGTCATGAATTTGTCATAATTTTATTCGCTGTATTCGACAGGCTTCCAATTATTAGCCTGCATTTGAGTCCAAATATCATCCCAAGTACTGTTCATTACTTGAATATTATTAGACCCGGTATACCATTTATTATTATCAGGATTATAAATAAGACGTGTATTCCAATTTCCTTCTTGAATTGTGGAAGCATAGATGATCGCATTGTCCATGGTAGGATTATTATAGGAGCTTTTATGATTGAAACAGATTTGGATCTTATAGTCCCCTGATGGCAATTTCGCTGTTTCAACGACTCCCTTTTCCAAAGAAGGCCAGTCCCCTCCATAAATTTCATTTTTCATAAACTTACGTATTTGATCGTTATTCATATAACCAATACATTCTTTCATGAGATCTGAATCTTTTACAAATTCCTGCATGATGGAAATCATCGTTTGTTGAATTCCTTTCGGCGTGTAATCCAGATTATCGCTGGCAATGCTGCCATGTTTTGAACATTTGATTAAGGTAACGACACCTTTAATTTCGATTGCGGTCAATTTTCCTCCCGACGCGCATTTCGGTGTGGAAATAAAATATTCATCATCTTTGTTCTTTAATAAATCCCCAATCGACACCGGTTCACCTTTGATCTGGTAAGCATTGTACATTTCCATGACTTTCTGCCGTGTCTGCTGACACTGGACTTCAGCCGCAGTGGACGTAAAGCCTGTGAGTCTTGGAACCAATATGAGTAACAAAGCAACCAGGATCGCAACGACGACGATTAACTCGATTAATGTGAAACCGCGCTTCTTTTGTTTTTGCATAATTATACACATCCCTCTTTGATAACCATTATATCATGCTTTAGCGATTGAGAACCAGTGAAACAATCGTAAGAAAAAAGCGTTGACAGACGAGATTAAGGCTTTACATCGGCAGTTTCTGTGACTATAATTAAGAACGTAAAGGTAGAGAAAAGAAGAGTAGCTTCTCCATTTTCTGAATCAGAGAGCCTGAGTCGGTGAAAGCAGGACAGAAAACAGAAGCGAACATGGTCTTGGAACTGATTATCCGAACAGCGTAGGATAAGACGTGACTTCGCGTTAAGAAGCAAGCGCATATCGAAAAGATATGAAGTAAGGTGGTACCGCGCGAAATCAGCGTCCTTTCAGGGACGTTTTTTTATTATCAAAAAGGAGGAATTATCATGAGCGAAAAATATTACATTACAACGGCGATAGCCTACACGTCGGGCAAGCCGCACATCGGCAATACCTATGAAATTGTTCTGGCCGACAGCATTGCCCGGTATAAGAGAATGTTGGGATACGATGTTTTCTTCCAGACCGGAACCGATGAACACGGTCAGAAGATCGAAGACAAAGCCAAAGCCGCAGGCGTAGCGCCGCAGCAGTTTGTCGATCAGGTCGCAGGGCAGATCAAGGAAATCTGGGATCTGATGAATACGTCCTACGATAAATTTATGCGGACAACCGATCCGGATCATGAGCGGCAGGTTCAGAAGATCTTTAAGAAACTGTATGATCAGGGCGATATCTACAAATCAGAATACGAGGGCTGGTATTGCAAGCCTTGCGAATCATTCTTTACCGAAAGCCAGATCGTCGATGGGAAATGTCCGGATTGCGGTGCGCCAGTTGAAAAAGCGAAGGAAGAAGCCTATTTCTTCCGGATGAGCAAATATGCGGATCGCCTGCTGAAGCATATCGAAGACCACCCGGAATTCATTCAGCCGGAATCCCGCAAAAACGAAATGATCAACAACTTTATCAAGCCGGGTTTACAGGATCTCTGCGTTTCCCGGACATCCTTTACCTGGGGCGTGCCGGTCGACTTTGATCCGAAGCATGTCGTCTATGTCTGGATCGACGCGCTGACCAACTACATCACCGGTCTGGGTTATGACTGCGATGGCAATCATGGCGAAAAGTTTAAGCATTACTGGCCGGCGGATGTTCATCTGATCGGCAAAGATATTCTGCGTTTTCACACGATCTACTGGCCGATCATGCTGATGGCGCTGGATCTGCCGCTGCCGAAGCAGGTGTTCGGTCATCCATGGCTGTTAGTGGGCGAGGGCAAGATGTCCAAGTCCAAGGGCAACGTGATCTATGCGGACGATCTGGTTCGTTACTTCGGCGTCGACGCCGTGCGCTACATCATGCTTCATGAAATGCCGTTTGCCCAGGATGGCACGGTCACCTATGAATTAATGATCGAGCGGATCAATTCCGATCTGGCGAATATCCTCGGTAATCTGGTCAACCGCACGCTGTCGATGACCAATAAGTATTTCGGCGGGTTAGTCCATAACGCAAACGTCAGCGATCCGATTGATGACGAACTGATCGCCTTGGCTAAAGCGACGCCGGCGAATGTTCAGAAAAAGATGGACGAGCTGCGGGTTGCGGATGCGATCGACGAGATTTTCGCTCTGCTGCGCCGAAGCAATAAATATATTGACGAAACAATGCCGTGGGCGCTGGGCAAGGATGAAACGAAGAAAGATCGTCTGGCTACCGTATTGTATAACCTGCTGGAAAGCATCCGGATTGCGGCCGTTCTGTTGGAAAGTTATTTACCGGAAACGTCGAAAGCCATTCTCGATCAGCTCAATACGCAGCAGCGCAGCTATGATTCCGTGCTGACTTTCGGTCAGCTGGAAGATGGGATTCACGTAACGCCGAAGCCGCAGATTCTGTTTGCGCGAATTGACGAAAAGGAAATGCTGGAAAAGATCGAAGCGGAACAGCCGAAGAAAGCGCCGGTAAAACCAGCGGAGCCGGCGAAGCCGCAGATCACGATCGACGACTTTGCGAAGATTGAAATGAAGGTCGGACAGGTTCTGTCCTGCGAAAAGCATCCGAAGGCGGATAAGCTGTTGGTGTCTCAGATTGACATCGGTGAAGAAAAGCCGCGGCAGATTGTCAGCGGGATCGCGGGCAGCTATAAGCCGGAACAGATGATCGGTAAGAAAGTCGTCGTCATTACCAACTTGGCGCCGGCCAAGTTAAGAGGCGTCGAGTCACAAGGCATGATTTTAGCCGGAATGGGCGAGGATCAGATCGAGGTGCTCTCCGTTGAAAAGCTGCCGGTCGGCAGCACGGTTCGCTAAGTCTCAGGAATTCCTTGCTGGAATAAAGAAAAAAGAAAACGCAGAATGAGAGAGCTCTCTCACGCTGCGTTTTTTTTGATGGTGATCGCCAGTGATGACGTTGATTTTATCACCTGTAAAAAATTTTGCGAATTTCCGTTTTTCAATACTGCGTGTAAATCTGTTCGATCCGATCAAGCAGGGAATCCGTCGAATTGCTGAACCATCCTGTCGAATAAGCCTGATAGTTAAGGCGAAGAGTATGATCGCCGTAGATCTCAAGATTCCAGGTCTGATTTCCATCGCTGAGAAACAATTTTCCTGTTCTTACGGGGATTTCATGAGCGGTTTTCTGAGAAAAGAAGAGAGTACGGGTAAAACGATCTTTTTGAAAAAGCAGACTGAGCTCCCTGATTGTATCTTCCTCAGTGATTTCAATCGGCTCGCACGCTGTATCGCTGGTTATGATTTCACAATAGGTCAGGCTGATTATCCTGGAATTGGCAATGAGCATTTCTAAAGAAACCGTCGTTTTGATTTTAAAGCCGCAAAATCCAAGAAACAAGAGAATGAAACTCAGACTCAGGCCGATACTTTTTTTCATTTTTATCCTCCTCGGCGAAGTGAATTCTTGTAAATATCCTGCCGGTCAGCTGACTTTGCATCCAGAACCTTTGCAGCCGTGTTTAACGAGCGACCGTCAGACAGGACTTCTGACTTTATATTATCATAAGCCGGCGACGAACTTCCATGATATAATCAAACCAACAGAGAGAGAGAGGATCAACTCATGCGGATTGACGATTATGCAAAATGGCTGCGTACATTGGTTTCCGAAGCTGTCGTTCAGAACTATATCAAGCGCTGCCGGCGCGTGGAAAAGAATCTGGACGTCAGTCTTGATCTAGAATTCAGAAAAGACGGGGGTGCTTCCCTGCTGGATCAACTAACGTATACAACGGAAGACTGGCAGAAACATCGTCCGCTGCGCTGTTCCTTAAACTTCAAGGCCGGATCAGACTGGTACAACGGGTTGGCTTCCTTAAAAACAGCGGTTAAAAAATATTTTGAATTCTGTCAGGTTTCCGTTTCATCGCAGGAATATTGAACTTTCAATCAGATTCAAAAAAGAAGAAAACGCGCGGCAGGGACAGCGCTGATGTCCGCTTGATGAAAAGCTGGAAATGGAGGATCAGAAAATGAACGACACACTTCAATTCGCCACGCGCGGAGAATTCAGGGCATGGCTGGAAGACCATTGCTTATCTGAGGAAGGCATCTGGCTGGTGTTGGGCAAGGCAGGCGGGCCGAAAACGATTAAAGCGGGCGAAGCGCTGGAAGAAGCGCTTTGTTTCGGCTGGATTGACGGTCAGATGCAGAGCCTTGACGATAAAACGTATCGCAAATACTTTTCGCAGCGCCGCGGGAAGAGTAAGTGGTCGGAAAAAAACAAGCAGCTTGTTCAAATGTTGGAAGAACAAGGCCGGATGACTGATTCAGGTCGGAAAAAGATTGCGGAAGCCAAAGCGAACGGACAATGGGACGCGCCGAAACCGGCGGCGGTCACCGAGGAACAAATTGCGTCGCTTTCCGCCGTTTTGGAAGCTTATCCCCAAGCTTATTCCAACTTCCTGGCGATGTCCATGTCGGTTAAAAAAACATATACCCGCGCTTTCCTGGATCCTAAAACCGAAGCCGGGCGGGTTAAGCGCATCGCCTGGATCGTTGACCGGCTGAACAAGAACTTAAAACCGATGTGAGAGAGAAGTAAAATTAAACAAGCAGGAAAAAACGCTGTCAGATTCAATGGCAGCGTTTTCTCATGGGCTATAAAGAACCGGCGGATCGGTATTAAATAAAGACTGGCGTCAAAAGAACGCCAGTCTTTCGCAAGACTTTAAAACGAATTGACCGGTTGATGCACAAATCAAAATTGACTTCTCATTTTCCAATCGCCTGAGTGAAAAATGCCCGCATATCCGCTCCGAGCAGTTTCGCGCTTTCTTCCCCCAGATAAGCCATGTGACCCGACGGATATTCACCGATCATAACCCGGCTTGGATCTAAATGGGAATGTGTTGCCAGATAACGGGCGTTGCCGGCCGTCGTGCAGAGATCGTACAAACCGCTGGCAAAGAAGACGCGCAGCTTCGGATTGCGCCGCATCGCTCCGGCTAATGCCTGAGCCGGCGAGGATTTCGACTTTCGCTGCCACGTTTCGTTGACGTCGAAGACCAGTCCCTTACTGCTGCGGTTGAAACTGATGTTCAGCTCCTTGCAGATCAGCGCGAAAGCGGTCTGGAAGGCAGGCGTGTACTGGCCCATCGCCGGATCATCCGCAATGACGTTGGCATCCCGGATCGCCGGATCGTCTTTCCAGGTATAGCGGCCGTCATAGAAACCGACGGCCAGTCCCTGATCCTTTAACAACAGATGCGCAAATTCCTTCTGCATATCAATCCGCAGATGATGGCGAATCCAGAACTCGGTTTCAATGCCGGTGAAATACGTCAGTTTTTCCGCGATGGCCGCCTGTTTTGCTTCCGGCAGCGCGTCGCCCTGAAACAAGGCGCTCAGGTATTCTGTTTTGGCGAAATCGAAGGCCTGAGCGATAAAAGCATCCCGATCCGGTTTGCCTTCCGGATGATGATAGTGATTTGTTGCCGCCATCGTGATCAGATTCACGGCAGACGGTTCTGCCGGATTGGCTTCAAAGAACGTGCTGCCCAAAAGCATGATGCCGCTGACGGACAGCCCCAGCGTATCCGGTTTGACCGGCCCCGCGCCCATCAGCTCCGCAGCTAACAAAGCCGAACGGCCGGTGCCGTAGCTCTCGC
The DNA here is from genome assembly GCF_015552275.1 of Holdemania sp. 1001302B_160321_E10. NCBI lineage: Bacteria > Bacillati > Bacillota > Erysipelotrichia > Erysipelotrichales > Erysipelotrichaceae > Holdemania > Holdemania sp. 1001302B_160321_E10. The sequence goes on from NZ_JADNEM010000022.1 coordinate 46,891, forward strand.
CCGCTAACAGGATCGGGCTGTTGCGCCGGTTGTACCGGGTCAGCCATTGTTCGATGAACATCGCCATTGCCTTCACGTCGCCATCCGCGTCATAGAATTCAGCGCGCGCTTTTTCCTGAATCAGGCGTCCGAAGCCGGTGCCCACCGGATCGACCAGAACGATGTCGCACAGATCCAACAGACAATGCGGATTGTCTTCCAGCTCAAAGGGCGGCACGGTCGGCAGATGCAGCTCATCTTCCAGCTTGACGCGCCGCGGACCAAACAGTCCGGCGTGGACCCACAAACTGGAGCACCCCGGACCGCCGTTATAGGCGAACAAAACCGGACGGGTTGCCGGATTCGCAACATCGCTGCGGAAATACGCGTAAGAAAAGATCGTTGCGGTCGGCTGCCCTTCCTCATCGACAAAGAAATTATCTTCGCTGACGGTGCGGTATGGGATCGTCTGACCGTTCAAAACGACCGAGCCTTGCGATTCAAAACGGGACTTTTCAAGACATTCTTCAATTCTCATGGATTTCTCCCCCACTTTCTGATTGCTTAATTTTTAGTATACACCACGGCGGAAGCGGATGACAAGCAGGGAAGTCGGTTCAGAGCGAACGTGCGCTATAACTGAACGGGAGCGTGGATGCAGGCGAGTGTGCCTGAGGGCAGCCCGGTGTGTTCCGCGAGAACGGCACATTTGACTTTTAACAGGAAGTAACGGTTTTTATCCGGCTGATCGATCAGACATTCGAAGTTGGCCTGACCTTTGCTTATCAGGACGTCGGCTTGACGGTAAACGGTCTGGAATTCTGCGCCAGTTCGCGCAATCAGCGTGCCGGGCGTATCGTCGCCGCTGCTTATTATTGTTGCCCATCGTTCGATTCCAGCCTGCCGAGCATCGGCAGCGATTACATCGTTGACAACCGGACAACCGCGCACGGCATAATAAAGCTGCAGTTTCGGATTCAAAATACGGATCTGTTCCAGAAGCAGCCTGTCGATCATCACTTCGCCAAAATTATCGCCCAACACCAAAACGGTCTGCGCCCGGATCAGATCCTGCTGGAAAGTGTCCGTTTCCTTAAAGGCTGAATAGGAACCCAGAAGGACATGTTGGAAATCCTGAAGCATCTGCGTGAAATCTGGCTGATGAAGCGGATTAAAATCGAAACTGTTGGCCAGCGCAGCCAGCCGCAGTGCTTCCGCAAACGGATCGACTGCCGAGCGGATTCGCCTGATCAGCGCCGGGATTTCTGCCGCCACCTGTGTGTTGACCTGTTTTCGAAGTGAAGCGTAGGGATCTCCGGTTTTTGCTTTTTGCTTGATCAGGCGGTAAAGCAGGCCAATGGCCAAAGGCGCGGGCTGATCAAAATCAACGTTGGCGAGCGTGTGGAAAAAATCGCGGTAGAAAGCGGGACGGGAAGCGGCGGGGATCAGGGCGGCGCAGCGGACGCCCAACGATACCAGACAGGGCAGGCATGCTTCCTGGATTTTCATGATTTACCTTCTTTCGTTTTTTTTGTCAGATTCTGGTTTGAGTATACCGGAACCAGATTGGAAGAGGCAACCCCGGACTGTCAGCTGACAGACTGACGCGTTAAGCGAGTCAGTCTGAACTACCTGCCATGACATCAGGTGGACGTCATGGGACTGACGCCATAAAAAAGCGGCAGATCCGTGGGAAATCCGCCGGACACATGCCGCTTTGAATATTTTTAAACGTTGGATTATTTGTTAGCCGCAGCCAGCTGACCTGCGATCCGTCCATAATAGACAGCGCCGCCGATGGCCATGCCGCAGCACGGATATTCGTCGCCGAACAGTCCGGTGAAGGCAACTTCGCCTGCCGCATACAGACCCGGGATCGGATTGTTTTCCGTATCCAGAACCTGAGCGTTGATGTCCGTTGTCAATCCGCCGAAGCTGACGGTAACGCTTGGATTCATCGACAAGGCATAGTAAGTGTCACCCTCGATCGGGATCATCTTTTCCGCCGGCTTGCCGAAGTCTTCGTCAACACCCTTGGCGCACAGCTCGTTGTAACGGGTAACCTGATCCGTCAGAACCTTGGCGTCAACGCCCATTAAACCTGCCAGTTCTTCCAGTGAGGAAGCTTTCAGCGTGGAATCCAGCGTCAGCGCATACTGGACAGTCGGCGCGGTTTCGTTCGCGCTGGCGATGTACCAGCCGTGATCCGTTCCCGATTTGAAGATCGCGTCCGCGACATGATACATATAGGTATATTCGTTGGCAACCCGTTCGCCGTTGCCATTGAGGATCAGACCTGCTTCTTCGTTGATGCCGACGCCGGAATAGTAGTTCAGGTAAACTGTCTGAATTTCCGGAGCGTCAAAAATCTTGGCGTTGACCTGTTCGCCCAGCTTCAAGCCGTCGCCGAGGTTGCCGGCCGGAACGCCTGTCGCGTATTTATCACCGATCGAAGCGGCATACCGGCTTGTCATTTCACGATTGCTGGCATAACCGCCGGTAGCGATGATGACGTTTTTAGCATTGACCGTCACCTTGCTGCCGTCAGCTTTGGTTCCGCTTAAGCCGATAATCGCCCCGTCCGCATCCTTCAGGATGGTATCAGCGGTGGTGCCGTAGAAAATCTCACCGTTGTTTTTCAGATATTCTTCCGTCATCGGCACTGTGATGTTGCCGCCGAAGCCGTCGGTCATGCCGCCGCCATGGTGGCCTGCCGCATTGGTCGTGTTATGAACGCGCCACGGCGTCAGCGACTGATGGATGGCTTCCACGTCGTAGATCATCACGCCCATGTCTTCCAGCCACGTCATGTTTTCAACCGAATTGTCGCAGAATGCCTTGACCATTGCTTCATCCAGCTGATCGGCGCCGGCCATGGTTTTCATGTATTCAAGCAACTGATCCGGGGTGTCTTCATATCCCTGTTTCTTCTGCCATTCAGTGCCGGCTGCCAGAAGCTTGCCGCCGCTGCGCGTCGTCGCGCCGCCGGTAACGCCCTGCTTTTCCAGAATGACGACTTTCGCGCCGGCTCGGGAAGCTTCGATACCGGCCGCCAGACCGGCTGCGCCGGCGCCCGCGATGACAACGTCTGCATCAAGTGTGACATCTTCAGCTGTCTTCTCAACCGGAACGTTTTTCAATGCTTCCGCATCACCGCCCGCTTCGGTCACAGCGCTGGCCACTGCCGTTTTGATCGCCGCGGTGGTGATCGTGGCGCCGGTGATGTTGTCGACGCCTAACGACTGAGTTTCAACAATCTGCATCGGCAGAACTTCAACCGGGGAAGTTTCCAGGCCGTAGCCGATTCCGTAGGTTTCCTGATGATCTTTGACGACGATGTCTGTAATCGCGTCTTCGCTGACTGTCACTTCCACGGTGACGTCGCCCTTCATGCCGGGCGCGGCTGCCGTGTAGGTGCCGGCTGTGTAGGTCTGTTTGGCGGCTGCGTCCGGGGTTGGTTCGGTTTTCTTACCACTGTCGCCGCAGGCTGCTAACGACAGAACCATCGCTCCGCACATCAGCAGCGCCGCAAACTTGCTTGCTTGTTTCTTCATTTCTTTCCACTCCTTTTTGTTAAGGCTTTCGCAAAGTGATTATACAATGTCCTGTCGCAGGAAGGTCAATCCCTACTTTTATGCGGTCAAAGATTAGTGTATAATGAAGAAAAAGGACAACTATGTGAATATTTACAGCGCTTTCACAGAATAATCCGAACAAAACCGTTCCCTAAGAGGATGGTTTTGTTGTCTGATTTCCGGATCTATTCTCCATTTGGGATCCGATGCGCTATTACTGCGCCAGCCGGCAGTTTTCGGCAGGAACCGGGATAACGATTCAGAGAGAGAAGAGGTGATTCCCTTGCGGATTCAACAAGTCTGCCGGCAGACCGGTCTGACCAAAAAAGCGATCTACTTTTATATTGACCAGGGATTGATTCATCCCCGCCGCAGCGCGGAAAATAATTATCTGGATTTCAGCGAGGCGGATGTCGACAGTCTGCGGATCATCGCTTTTTTAAGGCAATATAATATTCCCGTGGGTGAAGTGGAGAATTTGATCAGTCATCCAAGCATGACGAATTTTTGTCTGCATAAGCAGCTTGCCGGATTGCGCATGCAGCTGCTGCGGCAGCTGGGGCTGATTCGGTCGTTGTCCTCCTTGTTGACGGAACTGCCGCCGCAGTACAATGTTAACGATCTGACGGAACAGATCAGCCGGCCGACGGCGCCCAGCGAGGCGGATCAGTCGATGCTTGATCTGGTCTGCCCGGATCAGGATGCCCGCATGATATCAATTTTTATCTGGAGTTCGTTTTTAAACGTGCCGAAAAGCGAATATAGGCTGTTTCTGTGGGGAAAGATTACCGAGCAGGCGCAGCAGGATCTGAAAGGATCGCTGCGTTATGTCGCCCGGATTATTTATGCGCTGGAATTTGAACAAATTGAAAACGATGCACGTCTGCGCTATTATGCCGCCCGGGCCATCTTAACGATGGATGAAGCGTTGTTTGCGAAGTTGAAGCGGCAGGTTCTTGATCAGCTGCGGAAGATGGCTGAAAATCCGCTGGATCAGGCGTATTGGAAAATGAACTATGAAAAAGTCACGCTGCCGCTGGTTCGCTTTGTCAACGGGCCATTAGGCGATTTGATCGGCGAATATAACTGCGAGTATCTGACTTATACTAAAAACATGCAGCGGCTGGCGGCCAGCGTGCGCCATGAACTGCTCGAAGGCACGGAACAGGAACTCTACCGGCGTCTGCTGCTGGTTTTGGACGGGAAGCTCGATCTCAACGGGTATCCGGGACTGGTCAGCTTTTACACGTTTGAAATGGGCCTGTATATGATTTTGCCGCTCGATCAGCAGCGCCGGCTGCTGGAAAGCTAGTGCCTCATCGTTCTTTTGTTTTTTCCTGTCACTCTGTGCGGAAACTGAAGATGCCTGACTTCTAAAAGCAGTCTTCTTTACGCTTACTCCTTACGTTTGTTCAATGGATAACTGTTCAATGGATAACTGTTCAATGGATAACTGTTCAATGGATAACGGCTTATCCAAAATAAAAACTCCATGCCTTTGCACGCTTGCCATGGATCCGGAATTCCGGATTGACCAGACAGGCGGGGACGCAGCCCTTGAAGCGGCGGCACGGGAGTTTTTTTATTTTATTTTGATTCGGGATTCCAGCTGCTGAATCCGGTCTTCCGCCCGTTTCTTCAGCAGGAAGACGCTGAGAATTTCCGCGACATAGGTCAGCACGTTGATCTGAACCTGATCCCACAGCCGCTTTTCCCGGCATTCATCAAAGCCGATGTAGCCCCGCGGCCGGCCCCGGTCCTTGATCAGACATTGAAGCATGGATTTGATCTTCTGCGGTTCCAGCAGGCGGATCTGCGCCGGGTTCAGGGTGTGAATATCCTGACAATAGAAGATTCCATTTTCATCGAAGTTTTTCAGATATTGGCCTTCAAGGTCTTCTTGATAGGAAATGTGCTGGAGATTCTCTTTTTCCGCAGGAATGCCCTGATTGCACCATTCGAACGTGTTAGTACAGAACTGATCGTCGTCGCTGTTTTCAAAGATATAGACGCGGCTGACGTCAAAATGCCGGCCGATGATCCCCAGAATTTCCTGAATGCAGCGTTCCAGGTCCTGCGCGTTGTAAAGCTTGTTGAAAATGAATTCGCTGATCTGCGGCGTCTCGTCGGTTTTGCTCGTGTTGGAATCGATCCGGGCATTGACGGCCGACGCGCCCTCCACCATTGGGAAAAACGCGTTCTCATCAGCCAGCTGATTGTAAAAAGCGAACTGGTTCTTGCCTTTGCTTTTCATCGAATACAGCGCCTGATCGGCACGGTGGAACCAGTAATGGAAATCCGGATTGACGGGCGAGGTCATCGCGATGCCGACGCTGCAGGATACTTTCAGGATCTTCTGATTGCGCAGTTCAATGGACTGGAAGGCGTCGATAATCTGCCGCGCCTTCTTTTCCACCTGTTCTTTGGAGGGAATATTTTTCATGAAAACCAGAAATTCGTCGCCGCCGACCCGGCCGAGGATATCCTCGCTGCGAAACAGCCGGCGAATCCGGGACGTCGCTTCGATTAAGAAGGCGTCGCCGAACAGATGGCCGAGCGTATCGTTGACCCTTTTGAAGTCGTCGATATCAATGATCATTAAGGCATTCTGCGTCGATTGGGTAGCCAGCCATTCCTGAATTAACGTCTGCGCCGTCTCCTTATTATAATATTGCGTCAGCGGATCGCGCTGCGCCTTCTCCAGCAGTCTTTGCGACCGTCGTTTTTCTTCGTCGATATTGGATAGAATACCGATCGCCTTGACGGGTTTCTGATTTTCATCCAGCTGCGTAGTCACGCGGATCCGGAACCAGACCGGCTGATGCTGGGCGTTGTGCAGCTGCAGTTCATCTTCGATGTAGGCTCGGCCGGCGCGGATCTGGCAGCACAAATCAGTGAATAAATGCCGCTGTTCCGGATAAAAATTCGTATTCTTTTCATCCAGCAGTCCGGATACCGTCAACTGCAGCGGATATCCCAGATACTGCTTCCAGTTCTCGGAGAACGTGAGTTCATCCGTCGGAATATTCCATTCAAAAATAATATCCTGCGTCTGGTTCATGATGATTTCATAACGCTGCAGGCTTAATCGGAATTCCTCGGCAATTCGCTTGGATTCGGAGATGTCGACCAGAATGCAGCAGAAATACTGCCGCCCCCATTCGTCTTGAAGATAGCGGCCTTTATCCAGGACCCAGATCGGCTCGGCGTTTTTGCGCAGCAGCCGAAACTGCAGTTCCTTATCGCAGCCATGACGCAGCTGTTCGCGGACCTCGGCGAGCGTATTCTCAAAATCACGCGGATCGATCAAGGCGCGGAAGCTGTTGTGCAGCTCAGAACGGATTTCTTCCCGGGTGTAGCCGGTCAGCTGCAGGAAGCTGTCGCTGGTCTGCAAGAGCGTCAGCGGTTCGTCGAACAAGCAGTGAAAAATACCGCCCGGCATCTGATCCGGCAGAAATGTTAACGACAATTCCTGATTTTGATAAGCGCTGGAAGCGATCTGAGCCGGACTGATCTGGACGAAACAGAATTTCCCGCGGATTTGGTCGCGGATCAGCGTCAGGATCAGCGAATGACATTCTTCTCCCTGCAGCAGGGCCTTAACGGTGGTCAAACAGTACCGTTCGTTTAAAACCGAACTGATCGGCGTCGTCGTACAGATTAAGGTTTCGTGATGCCGCGACATCTGATTTTCAATATGGCTGCGGACTTGTTCGCGGCAAGCATAGTCCTGCGGCGGTTCTGTGGCGTGCCATTGGACGTTTTCATCCAGCAGCGATTCTAAACAGTTCCAGTCGTTGTCGACAAATAACGCCTGAATGAGGGAAAAAACCTGCGGTTCGCCAGAGAATTCCGAATTGTTCATGTGGACGATCCTTTCTTCAACGTTAAGCGATATGTTCATTATCCTAAGTGTACACCATTTCCCAACTTTGCAAAAGAGCGGAAAGGCTAAAATGCAATCTTTGTCGAAAGAACTCAAAAACGAGGGAATCTGCGGTCTTCGCCAAAGCTTCGCCGGAAATTCAGTTTACTATCATGAACTATTCAAAAACAATTCACATTCCCATGGGAGAATAGCGATGCTTATTAGAGTGTGGAAAGCGAGCGTGATGAAATGAAATTCCGATTCTCACTGAAATCCCTGCATTGGACCAAAAAGAAAACGCTGATCCTGGCGATTGGTCTCTGTCTGGCTGGGGCGGGGGGTTTTTATTTTTCCCGTCAGGGGACAACCCGAAAAAACAAAACGCAGGCGTCGTTTATTCGAACGACGGTGCTGAAAAAGACGACGCTGAACAATTCGATCAGCCTGACCGGCACGGTGGAAAGCGCGTCGGTCTCCAATGTGACAACCAATCAAGCGCTGGCGGTCAAATCAATTCCGGTTCAGGTCGGAGACTGGGTGGAAGCCGGAGATATCATCTGTGTTCTGGATACAGAGGAAATCGACAAGAATATTGAGAAGACACGGGAAAGCTTACAGGAGAACATCGACAACGCGAAGGATTCACTGACTTCGGCAGAAGAAAATCTGTCCTGGGCGCAAAGCGATGCAGACAGTGCCTGGAACACGCTGGCAGAGAAGGAAAGCGCAATGAACAGCGCAAAGACGGCGTATGAATCCGCGCGCAGCTCTGTCGATGCGTTCCAGGCCAATGTCGATCAGGCACAGGCGGCTTATCAAAGTGCGGTGGAAGCGGAAAATCAGGCGCTTTCCACGTTGAACAGCGCGATCAGCGAGGGGACCTGCACGGGTCTGGAAGATACAGCCTGCCCTGCCGGGTCGGCTTACAACACGGCCAGACAGACCTCTGCCGACGCGAAAGCGAAAGCCGACAGTGCTCAGCAGGATCTCAAATCCGCCCAATCGGCCATGAATTACGACTCTCTGGCGGCGGCTTACAATACAGCCCAAAGCGCCTACAACGCCGCGCTTACCGCCTGGAATACAGCCCGCAATAACCGCGACAGCTGGCAGACGAAAGTCGAGGACGCCAAAGAAGCCGTCACGAAGGCTTCTTCCAGCGATACGCTCGACGATCTGTATGAGAAGAAGGAAAACTGCACGCTGACTGCTAAAACCGCCGGCAAGGTCACGGCGATCAACGTCACAGTCGGATCAATGGCGACCAACAACACGACGATCGCGACAATTCAGGACACAGACGCGCTGAAAATCACGGTGACGATTCCGGAATATGAAATTCAAAACGTCGAATTGGGGATGAACGCCAAGATTACGACGGACGCCACCGAAGGCGAAATCGAAGGGACGTTGACACAAATCTCGCCAACCGCTTCTTCGCAAAACGGCGGATTCCCGGCCGAGGTGACAGTCACGACGCCCAACAGCGGACTCTATGTCGGCATCAACGCCACGGTGGAGATTATCCAGTTCACCGTGGATAACGTCTTCGTCGTTCCGATCGACGCCATCGGCACCAATGACGCCGGAGAATCCATCGTGTTCGTCAAGGAATCCGGTTCCGGCAGTGACGCCATCTTTAAAGAAGTCGTCGTGACCACCGGGGAGGAAAACGACTATTATGTGGAAATCAGCTCAGCTGAACTGAGCGAGGGCATGGAGGTGCGCAGCAGCGCAGACCCAAAACAAGCTCAGGTGAGCGGCAGCGAAAGCAGCGAACCGGTTCAGATGAACGGCGGCATGCAGATCGACATGGGCGGGGCGATGCCTTCCGGAGAAATGCCTGCCGGTCAGATGCCTGCCGGCGGACCGGGCGGAAACGGCGGCGGAGCGCCAGGCGGCCGGGGAGGCAACGGATGAGTCCGGCTCAGCCTGTTATCGTGATGCAGGGCATCGTCAAGCGGTATTCCATTGGCAAGCCCAACGAGCTTGAAATTCTGCACGGCATCGACCTGCAAGTGGAACCGGGCGAGTTCGTCGCGATCGTCGGCGAAAGCGGCAGCGGCAAATCGACGATGATGAACATTCTGGGAGCGCTGGACCGGCCGACGGAAGGCCACTACAAGCTCAATGGCGTCGATATCCAGACGGCTGGGGATAAAGAACTGGCAAAAATTCGCAACCGCCAGATCGGCTTCGTCTTTCAGACCTTCAATTTGATCGGCCGGATGAGCGCGCTGAAAAATGTCGAGCTGCCGATGCTGTACGCCGGGATGCCGGCCCGCGAGCGATCCCAACGGGCGGCAGAACTGCTCGATCTGGTCGGGATGAGCGAGCGGAAAAAACACCAGCCCAACGAGCTTTCCGGCGGCCAGAAGCAGCGGGTGGCGATCGCCCGGGCGATGGCGAACGATCCTTCACTGATCCTGGCCGATGAACCGACCGGCGCGTTGGACACGGCGACCAGCCGGGTCGTCATGGATCTGTTTCACAAGCTGCACGAGGAACAACACAAAACGATCGTGCTGATCACCCACAATCCCGAGCTGGCGGAGGAAACCCAGCGCGTGATTACGCTGCGCGACGGTCAGATCGTCAACGTTCGGAAAGGAGCGGGCGTCCATGGGTGTGCTTGATAATATCCGGATGGCGCTGTCCAGCCTGAAAGCGAATAAAATGCGCTCGCTGTTAACGATGCTGGGCATCATCATCGGCATCAGCGCCGTCATCGCGATCATGACCGTCGGCGACTCCTTGACCGGTTCGATCACCGACAGTATGTCGGGGATGGGCGCAAGCAACATCACCGTATCGCTGCAGAAAAAAAGCAGCGCGTCTTCCAACAGCTATGGCGGCGGCCGGGTGTTGATGTTCGGCCCAGGCAATCCCGATGAGGAAGATCTGATCTCGGAAGCGATGATTACGGAATACCGCTCACTGTTCGGCAGCCGGATCACAGCGCTATCCTGCTCAGAGAATATCGGCAGCGGCACGATCAGTCAGGCCGAGGTATCCGGCAGCGTCAGCGTGAGCGGCGTTAATCCCGACGCCCTGACCGTCGAGGATCTGGATATGATCACAGGCCGGTTTATCAATGAGAAGGACAATACGCAGACTAAACGCTCGGCCGTCATCTCGGATTATCTGGCGGAAAAGCTGTACGGTTCCGTTGAGAAGGCGATGGGCGAAAAGCTGGAGGTCAGCCTCAACAACGGCGTGCAGGTGTTCTATGTCGTCGGAATTTACCATTATGACACTTCCAGCAGCATGATGGCGGCGCTCTCGGACAGCGATAACCTTTCGACCTCGATGTATGTTCCGGTTGCCACGGCAAAGAAAATCACTCAGGCCAGCCAGGGCTATCAGTCCGTCACGGTCGTCGGCGCGGCAGGCGAGGATGTCGATACGCTGCTCAGCGATACCGAGGCGTTCTTCACCAGCTTTTACACGCATAACGATTCTTATACCATTTCCGCGTCGAGCATGAAGGAAATGCTGGAAACGATGACCGAGATGCTGGATACCGTCAAGGTCGCGATTGCAAGCATTGCGGCGATCAGTCTGTTGGTCGGCGGGATCGGCGTTATGAATATCATGTTGGTCAGCATCACCGAGAGAACCCGTGAGATCGGCACCCGCAAAGCGCTGGGCGCGCCGAACCTGGCAATCCGAATCCAGTTTATCATCGAAGCGATGATCATCTGCATGATCGCGGGACTGTCAGGTGTTTTATTAGGCGTGGCGATGGGCGCAGGCGCGGCGAATTTGTTAGGTTATCCCGCCAAGCCGTCGGCTGCGGCCTGTACCCTGGCGGTCGGCTTCAGTATGGTGATCGGCGTCTTCTTCGGGTACTATCCGGCGAACAAAGCGGCGAAGCTCGATCCGATCGACGCGCTGCGCTATGAATAATTGGAAAATTCAGTTCGATTGAACCATAGCGGATTTCATGAAGTCTGAATGCAAGTCAAAGATGTAAGAACTGTCCAATTTCCGAATTGAATTGTGAATTTACCAGAAAGACCAGAACCCTGATTATTGTTTCCTGTTATAATAAAGAAAAAGGAGATGACGATCATGAAGCGGATCGAAGCTGGTTTAATTCGCAAAGCCATGGCGGAACCATGGGAGAAGCTGGGCTTCGCGTTGACGCTCAATTTGTTGACGCTGACGATTTCTTTTTTCAGCGGTACACTGTGGCTGTTGTTTTTTGCCAGTCTGATCATCGACGGTCTGGCCGGCTTGGAAGCATGGGTTCAGAAGGTGCGCGCCAGACGCTTTGTCCGGGATCTCGATCTGAGCGAATCCCTGCCGTTGTGCAGGCAGGCGGACAACACGTTTTTTCTGCCCAACAAGCTGATTTCCTGGTACCGCGGAAAAGGCTTATGCGTGCGTTACGAACAGATCAAGAACTGTTATCTCAATCAGATCAACGAAAATTCACGGATGAAATTTGACAGCCGAAAACGCAGCTGGAAATTACAGATCAACTGCCGCGACAAGCGCTATACCGTTCTTGCGCTGGAACGCAAGGACGATTGTATGAACGTGCTGCGGTTTCTCAAAACCGTGAATCCGGCGATCGTCGTCTATTACGAAATCCCAGCCAAACCGCTGACGCTGGCGGAACTGCCTGAATATGAATGAAACCGGGGGAAATGGATGTTCACAATCCTCCGGTTTTTTTGTACACTTTCCGGAATCTGTATAAGAAAAGAATAATGAATACGAGAAATAAGAAAAATATGATACAATGACAATAACGGAGGTGATGGTGATGAAACACATCACGGAACTCATACAGAAACAGATCGTCAAAAAACACAGCCGGGCGCTGATGTTCTATTTATTTTTGTTGGTTGCAGCGGCCATTCTGGCCTGGATCAGTCAATCGCTTTACGTCAGCTTGTTCATCGTCGTTTTCCTGGCGGCACTGGCGGTTCGCTTAATTCAGGCGGTGCATGAGCTGGGGCAGGTCAAGCGCTTTACCCAAAGCCTGCGGGGACCACAGCGGCTGCTTTACCGGCAGGTCGATACGACGTTCTTTCTCGAAGACCGCTGGATATCCTGGTTTAACAGGCAGGGCGTCCAGGGGACTTATGATGAAATCACAATGTGCAGCTATGCGCAGGTGCCGCTGCGGAAGTCGGAGAAGCTGTACGCCCCATGCCAGCTGCAGATTAATGCCCGGGGCCGCAGGACAACCCTGATCCAGCTGCAGCACGATCAAGACGCTCAGACCGTCATGGCGTTTTTAAAAACGCAGAATCCGGCAATCCTGTTCTCGGAGAAGCTCGGCGAACGGAAAGTGCGGCTGGAAGATCTGCCGGAAAAAATGGAGTGAATTTGTGAGATTGTGTGAAGTGAGGCAGAAGGCTTGTCAGAAACCAGGACTGGAACTATAATCTTCAACAGATAGATATTCAATGCATTGAATATTTAGAAATGGAGGATTTATGAGCGAGCAAGTCATGGAAATGATGTCGCTTTTGCGGCAGATTAATATGCGCCTGCATCATTGCCTGAAGGAACTGTACGAACCGTTGGGACTGACCGGCCCGCAGGCGGTCGTGATGATCGAGCTGTTTAAAGAAGATGGGCAGCGAATCTGCGATCTGGCGGAAGCGGCCGGCATGACTGTCAGCAATATCTCCGCGATCTGTCAGCGGCTGGAACGCAACGGCTTTCTGCATCGCGTGCGTTCCCAACAGGATCAGCGCACGGTACGGATCTGTCTGTCGGAGAAATCACTGCAGCTGATCCGCGACTGCGATCATCAGATCGCGCTTCAAAGTGATCAGATTTCGCTGAAAATGACAGCGGAGGAACTGGATGAAATCAATTCAGGGTTACGCAAGTTAAACGAGTTCCTGGATCGGGAGGATTTATGAAAGCAGAAAAACCAAAAAACAAGAAACCGTTAATTTATTATTATTTCGTGATGATGATCGCGCTGATGGCGTTCAATTTGTTCGTGACGCCGATGATCCAGAACCAGCGGATCAAGGAAGTCGGATACAGCGACCTGATCGCCGCTCTGGAAGAAAAACAGGTCGACGAGGTGGAAGTGGACAACCAGACCGGCAAGATCGCCTACACGATTAAGGACAACAGGAAAAATGTGTTCGTAACCGGTATTATGCCCAACGATGCAACGTTGACAGAGCGGCTGGAACAGAGCGGCGCAAAGTACACCGCGGTCATTCCGCAGCAGAATTCCTTCTTAATGGATATGTTGATGTGGCTGGTGCCGATCATCGTCATTCTGGGCGTCGGTCAGCTGTTTTCCAAACAGCTGGCGAAGAAAATGGGCGCGAACACGATGACGTTTGGGAAATCCAGCGCGAAAATCTATGTGTCGGCGGAAACGGGCAAGACGTTTCAGGACGTCGCGGGGCAGGATGAAGCGAAGGAAGCGCTGAGCGAGATCGTCGACTTCCTGCACAACCCGGATAAATATAAGAAGCTGGGCGCAAAGATGCCGAAGGGCGCGCTGCTGGTCGGGCCGCCGGGCACCGGTAAGACGCTGTTGGCCAAGGCGGTGGCGGGCGAAGCGAACGTTCCGTTTTTCTCGATTTCCGGTTCGGAATTTGTGGAGATGTTTGTCGGCATGGGCGCCGCGCGGGTCCGCGATCTGTTTAAGCAGGCACAGGAAAAAGCGCCGTGCATCGTCTTCATTGACGAGATTGATACGATTGGCAAAAAACGCGACAGCGCCAACGGCATGGGCGGCAATGACGAGCGCGAACAGACATTGAATCAGCTGTTAGCGGAAATGGACGGCTTCGATGGAAGCAAGGGCGTCGTCATCCTGGCGGCGACCAACCGGCCGGAAACGCTGGATAAAGCACTGTTGAGACCGGGGCGGTTCGACCGGCGGATTCCTGTCGAACTTCCGGACTTAAAGGGCCGCGAAGAAATCTTGAAAGTTCACGTCAAGGATATCGTCGTCGACAGCGACATCGACTACCGTACGATCGCCCTGGCAACCTCCGGCGCTTCCGGCGCAGAGCTGGCGAACATCGTCAACGAAGCGGCGTTAACGGCAGTGCGCAACAGTCATTCCAAGGTCATGCAGCACGACTTTGACGAAGCGGTCGACACGGTGATCGCCGGGAAGGAACGCAAAGGCGCGGTTATTTCCGAAAAGGAAAAACGGATTATCGCCTATCATGAAATTGGTCACGCCCTGGTGGCCGCGGTGTCGAAGAATTCCGCGCCGGTGCATAAGATTACGATTATCCCGCATACCAATGGAGCGCTGGGGTATACGATGCAGGTGGCGGAGCAGGAAAGCGTCTTAATGAGCAAGGATGAGATTTTGGACAAGATCCGCACGCTGACCGGCGGCCGGGCGGCGGAAGAATTCATGTTCAATATCTGCACCTCCGGCGCGTCCAACGATATCGAACAGGCGACACGGCTGGCGCGGGCGATGGTGGCCCAGCTGGGCATGAGCGATCAGTTCGGCATGACGGCGCTGGAAACGGTGAACAACCGGTATCTGAGCGGCGACGCATCGCTGGTGTGCTCGAATGAAACGGCGACCTTGATCGACAAGGAAGTCATGGCGATCATCAAGAACGCGCATGCGGAAGCCCGGAAGATTCTTGAGGACAACGCGCAGCTGCTGCATGAGGAAGCGGAATACCTGCTTCAGAAGGAAACGATTACCGGGGAGGAATTCATGGAAATCTTCAGCCGGCATCAACAGCTGAAGGCGCTGCCGCAGCCGAGCGTGGAATAAAGAAAAGAAAGATTGAACCTAGGGCATCATGGCATGCCGGGGGTTCAATCTTTTTGTATAAGCTATTTACAGCCTGAATAAATTTATTCAGGTTTTAGTTGAATTCGCATGATAAAATTGCGTACAAGGAATATTGATATTCAGAAGATACCTGTTCTTATTTTTCTATAATAATTTCAAAACCTGATAGGCAAATTTTCAGGTTGGTCAGTTTGTCTTTCTAAGGAATAACAAGTTTTAGAAGAGTGGAAGTTGAATGTCAAGTTTGGCAGACTTCAGCTCTCTTTTCAAAAATCACGCCTGATCTTTTCGGTTGATCTCCTGCTAAAAACCCGGGAATAGTACAACTCAACCACCTGTCGGTCGATGTTTTTCAACTTCTGTTATAAAATAACGGCAGGAGGAGGAAGTTATGTTTGAATTAGATAAGCAACAATTCGGGGCGTTCGTTGCCGATCAGCGAAGACAGAAACAAATGACGCAAAAAGATCTGGCGCAGAAGCTCATGATTTCAGATAAAGCGGTCAGTAAATGGGAACGCGGGGTATCACTTAGATAAAGATACCACACCATTCCCACGCTGACTTTTGCTCAACCGATACAGCCGGAGGGCTGGATAACAAGAAAAGGCGGTATGCGCCCCGTGGAGGGGTAGCGTACCGCCTTTTCTTGTGGGGGTTTCCAAAGGGGGCAACGCCCCCATTTGGCACACGACTTTGCGAAGCAAAGTGTAGTGTGTTATACGCTCTGTCGGCGTTGCCGTGAAAATGCCGTTGCCGCCGGGGAGGGCAAGGGCATTTGAAGCGGCAGGAAAACAGGGCTGTGCTTGCGTGGCGTAGAGCCGTAAGCACAGGTCTGGTTTCAACAGCAGACTGGGCGTATATGAAAGCCCCCGTCCCTCGTCCTACGCTCCGACTTGTGGACAAAGTGTCCCGAAGTTGTGGCTACACTCCCGGAAAAGTAACAGGACAGCGGGCAACCGTCAAGGCTGAAATGAACGGGTTTACACCCGGCCTTGACCGCCACCCGCCGTCCCGCTGAATGGGTGGACAAGGCGGCCAATCCCTCAAAGTGCTTGGCCGCTCTCGTTCTGATTTTGGAGCGTTTCTTTTCTCATAATGAAATGGGCGGGAAGCCATTTTAGGGCTTTCCCTCCTTGATTGCCCATCTGCAAAGACGGGCGGGACTGTCAACGGCGGCGCATGAAATGCGCCGTTCATTTTGACCGTTGACTGGCTTGGCTGCCTTTGCTATTTCTCTGATAAATGAAATTTCGATTTTTAGAAATCGTTTAAGATAGCAATGCGGCTCCACTTGAAATTTTTTCTTTTACTGCAAAAACAGCCTCTTGGATAGAATAGGTTGTCGTTTCTATAACATTCGATTCATATATCCCCAAATTACAAAATTGCTCCCACATTGTTTCTACTAATTCAACATTTGTTTTTCTGTCTAATTTTGAGCGTTCCACAGCTCGTTTCATAGTTTCTTCTTTACTGGCTCTTAAAACAATATAGTGTACTTCATAATCTTCTCGAACAAGGGCTCTCCATGGTTCTAAAAACCACGGCCCGACAATTCCATCTACAATTACATCATATCCGCCGCGGGCATAGCGCTTTGCAGCTTCTAAAAAGGCTTCAATGACAACTAAATTTTGTTCGTTGGACTCTGGTAAATGCGGCGGTATTGCTCCTTTGCTTAAATAATGAAAAAAGTCGTCTGTGTGCATATGCACAGATTTATCCATGTTCGATTCTTTTGCGACAATCGACGCAGTTGTTGTCTTTCCTGTTCCCGGCGAACCTGTAATCACAATAATTCTTCCTTGATTCATCTACATTCTCCCTCGCAATTCAGATTTACCGCTCTCTTTCTGGTTTTGGAGCGTTTCTTCTCTCAAGATTGAAATGGGCGGGAAGCCATTTTAGGGCTTTCCCGCCTTGATTGCCCATCAGCAAAGACGGGCGGGACTGTCAACGGCGGCGCATTTATGCGCCGTTCATCTTGACCGTTGATTGGCCCCGCTAACTTTGCTACTCTGTTCTAAGTAATTCCTCAATTTGTTTTTTCATATATTCTACAAGTGCCATCGCTTCCTTTTCTACTGTCTCCCATTCATCAGACAAATTTCCCAAATAAGCTTCCTTTGCCGTTGTTAGCAGGGGGGGGAATCTCTCCGGCAATTTTAAAATTACCCATTTTGCGGCAACATCTTTTGTCGTGATTTCTTCTGTTACTAAAGTAAACCACATTCGTGATAAGGTTAATAACACATTTCTTTCATCACCCTTAAAGCTGGAAATCAAACCAGGTAAAGAAAACCGAATTGCTTTTTTAATTTCGTGAAATGGGATAGCGGGAATAAGCTCTTTGCTTTCCGCCCCCTTCAAAGTTATGCTATTTTTTCTTGCTTGCCATAATAAAATCATTATATCTGGGTCATTGCAGGCTTGCGGATATTCTCCTGCTTCCATCTCTCCCCTTAGCCATTCACCATACATATACTGACATTTTGGCGGAAATTGCAACGGAACAATATCAGATTGATTGATAATAGTTACCTCTAAAGGTCTTTTTTCAATACAGCCTACGGAGCCAGAAATTTTCAATAATTGCTTTGTTAGATCTGCTCTGATTGAATTACTCAATTCTTGTTTAGTAATTATCAGTATATCTATATCACTATCTGGACGCAGCCCATTCATTGTTGCTGAACCATATAAATATATCCCCAATATTTGACCTTGTAATATGGTTTCTGCTATTGAAATAACTTGATTTACTTGTTGTGGAAATTCATTTATATTCATTGTAACTCCTATATGTATTTATTTTTACTCCTCAACAACTGATAAAACAGCGTCTAAGGCTAATTCTAAGGCTATGGATATACTTGTTTTTCCCCATTCTCTTTCTTGGTATTTATGAGGGTCTGCAAGAGTATCGGCTGAAAAAAGCAGCATAGCCCATGTAACTTTTCTAAATTTTGCACACGCCGCCAATGCGGAACATTCCATTTCTACTACTTGACATCCCTCTTCTTTCCGATACTGAACCATTTCTACTGTTTCTCGATAAAAACCGTCTGTTGTCCATGTTTTAACTTCCCAATATGGTATATTCTTTTGGCTTAAAGCAGATTCAATCGCATTTATACCAGCCTTTGAAATCTCTACTTCTCGGGAGGGAGGAAGATAATGGTAAGATGTTCCCTCATCTCTCAATGCAGAAACAGGTATCAAAAATCTATTTTCCGGGATGTCTTCCAATACGCCGCAGGAGCCGACGGAAATAATCTTTGTTACACCCCCTGCAATTAAATATTCTAAAACTTGGACGGCAGCAGCACTTCCCACAGGAGCCGGACATAGACATATTTTCTCCTGATTATAAAGACATTCATAAATAGGATATCGTCTTGTTGCACTTTCAAATTCATCTATCTGTATTCCATCATGGGTATGTGCATAATTTTCAACCTCGTCTCCTAAAAAAGCAAACACTGCTTTTGCAGGAAAACATTTTTTCCCATTTCCCGGCTGAAAAACAGCTTTTGATGCGGTATCGTACTCTAAAACAGGGTAGTCATGCTTTACTAATGGCATATTATTATCTCGAATAACAGGCTATTATTCTATTCCTTTCATCATCTTTTTTGCCAACTGCTTGAACAGGTCGGCAGTTTCTTCATCCATCGGCGTAAGCTGTCCGATCTGTCCGGCAACCATCGCCGCTACATCGTCAATGGAAAGCGGGTTTTGCTTCTGTTCCGCCAATGCGTCCCGCATGGCTTGGAACATCGCGGCGGTCACAGCTTCTCCCGGCTGTTCCCCGTTGTCAATGTCTTTCTTAATATCCCGCAGGATAGCAAGGAACACATTTTTGATTTTCTCAATCTCCGCCTCATGTTCCCCCATCTTCTGGGCGTTCAAAAGCTGTAAATCCTGCTTTGCTTCCGCCCGGTGTTCCGGGTGTTCTTTCATCAGGTCGGACAGGGAAGCCGTTGCTATCTCGATAAGCTGGTTTCTTGCTGTTATGCCTTTTGCCGCTGTGTCCTGAAAATAAATCCGTATCAAATCTATCAGCTTAGGAAAATTCCTGTGTTCCAACAGGCGGTTGAGGATTTGCACATCAACAGCACCCGTCACGAGCCCCCTCACGGCTCCCTCGGACAAGCCTAATTCAGAAATATCGTAGCTTTTACGGACGCTCACGGTGGATAAGCCCAGTATGTAGTCTGTCGATACCTTAAATTCCTTTGCCACGCCTATGAGAATATCACTGCTGACCGTTCTCGTTTCGCCGCTGACAATGCGGCTCAACTGGGAAGCGGAAACCCCTATCTTCTCCGCAAGTTCCTTTTGTGTGATGTGGTTCCCGTTGCATAAATCGGAAATCCGCTGTCCGGGTGTTCCGGGTAAAGCCATAGATACGCACCTCCTCCGCATACTTCCATTATACAGAATGATTGCAAAAATGCAATTTCC
>NZ_JADNEM010000023.1:0-56332 GCF_015552275.1 Holdemania sp. 1001302B_160321_E10
GAAATGAAGATGAGGATCTTTTAAATTGAGAACAGATACGATAGAATGAGTAATGGACATAGTGAGATTTCCTTTCTGTAATTTGTGGTGATTTTATTGTAACGGAAATTCTTACCTATGTCTCTTTTTTTTATGCTCAAGAAAAAAAGGCGTTGGTTTCTACCAACACCAAAATTTATAGAACCTAAAATACGAAACAAACCAAAAACGAGCAGTTCGGTTCAGTCAACCGTCCTGCTCTTTTTATTTACGTTGAAAAAGAAAAAAGAAGAGAAAAGTTTCTCCCAAGGAAGAAACTTTCTCATCTTTATTTTGATTTTCAGTTTATAGGTTTATTTGCAATCGAAGCCCTGGTCCTTCATATCCTGAACAACCTTGTCAAAGCTCATGTCCGTGTTGGAGAAATCAAATCCCAGATTCTTTAACGTATCCGGATCCGCTTCCTTCAGGTTCATTTCAATCGTAGCGATGATCGTGTCTTCGATTTCAACCTTGGTTGTGACGCCCTTCATGTCTTCCGTGATGCCGGACTGGGTAAGGATGGCGTCGATCATCTGTGTTTTTTCTTCTTCCGTGATCGTTGTAAAGTCAATGTCGCCGAACATTGATTTATCGTAGATCATCTTTAAAGAAAGAACGGTAATATCGTTGTTTTCAGCCGTCAGATCATAGGTAGCCGTCATTAAGCCTTCCTGCGTATAGCTGCAGGAAGCCGTCTCGGTCTTCGTTTTTGGTGCGCTGGAACAGCCTGCGATCAGTAAGCAGGCGAGAAGGGGCGTAATAATCTTTTTCATTTTTCCTCCATGAAGCGGAATTCCGCAATCTTACAGTTTCCCCACCGATCGCTTGCCTTTGGCAAGTCCCTGAATCAGATCGGCGCGGACTACTGCTTCCTGTATTATAAACGATAAATAGAAATTTTTGTATTCCAAAATAGAAATCCGTACATGTTCAGCGAATGAATGAAGTTTTCATTAATGGATTTCAATAAAAAACAAGAATCATCGGTCCGCCAGCTTACTCGAGCTCAGGCAGCGCCGCAAAGTGATATGTTAAACGCATAAAGGGGAATCACTATGGGAAACGCAGAAAAACAGACCAGGCAAAAAATTATGACGATCGCCAGGGAACACTTTTCCCGTTACGGGTATGCCGGAACCAATCTGGAGGCGATCGGTAAGGAAGCCGGAATGACCCGTGGTCCGCTTTATTATTACGTTAAAAAGGCATTGGTTTCCGCCAGCACCAAAATTTATAGAACCGAATCTTTTTGCCGAAGATCAAAAAATGAAAACAGAAACGAAAACGGTGCAGACCGCAGCGGGATAATCCCTGCCGGTCCGCCGCTTTTTATTACCAGTTGAGTTTCCGGCTGATGAATTGTAATTTGCAGAAATCAACCGCGGGCGGCGGGTTTCTTAATCGCCGCGGATAAAAGAAACCCAATCCCGACAAAAAACAGAATCCCATAGAGTCAGGCTGCAGGCATGCCTGTTTGCGGATCGTTGATTTCAGTTTAAGCGCTGAGCGGTTAAAGTTTCGGGTTAAACAAGGGCAGACCTCAGGCCAATGACCGTAGGGGCTCAGGGCTTGTCTGTGGAAATTTCAACTTCGTTAAGAATATGAATTCAGTTGAAGCGGCAAGGCAGGGAAGAGGCTGGATCAGAAAGGATATTAAGAAGCATGCGCAGGAGAAACGCCCTCAAACAAAAACCCGCTGGCATGCGCCGACGGGTTGAACGCTGATTTATGG
Organism: Holdemania sp. 1001302B_160321_E10; assembly: GCF_015552275.1. Classification (NCBI taxonomy): domain Bacteria; kingdom Bacillati; phylum Bacillota; class Erysipelotrichia; order Erysipelotrichales; family Erysipelotrichaceae; genus Holdemania; species Holdemania sp. 1001302B_160321_E10. Next base: position 1,754 of record NZ_JADNEM010000023.1, read on the forward strand.
AAGAAGTCAGCACGCTTTCAGCCTGGCGTACAGTTCGTCGTCCAGACAAGCGCTGCCGGCTTTGGCGTTAGCCTTAGCCTGATCCGGCGATTTCGCCCCGGGAATGACAACCGGGCTAACCGGATGAGAAAGGATATAGCGCAGGCTGGTCTGAACCAGATTCTCTTTGCCCGCCACTTCGCGCACACGGTCCAGCCGGTCCATTTTCTGAAGATAGACTTCCCGTGCGCTGCCGCCTTCATTAAACGGCATGCGGATGGTATCGGTGAAATGCGTATCACGGGTATAGTGCCCGGATAAAATCCCCTGCGCCAGCGGTCCGCGCACGAGCACGCCGATGTTGTTTTCCAGACAGTAGTCCAGCATTCCGTTAGTTTCCGGCGTCTTGTTGATCAGCGAATAATCCAGCTCGACGACCTCGCAGCTGCCGCGCCGGTTGAATTCCTTCAGCACGTCCAGATGATCGGTCGATATGCCGTAATGACGCACCAGTCTCCGTCGTTTCAGCTCCTCAAACCCTTCCAGCCATGGCTCGACTTCCGCCGGTTGTAAATCGTTGAGATGACACAGCGCAATGTCGAGGTAGTCTGTCCGCAGGCGAAACAGCGAGGCATGGCAGGCTTCGATCACGATATCGGCGCAGGTGAACTGCATCGCGCCTCCGAAGCGCTTCGCCCAGTTGCCGAATTTTGAGATCAGAACGACGTTTTCGCGGATTCCCTCCAATGCCCGGCCGAGCCGTTCTTCTGAACAACCGCCGGGTATGCCGTAAGCATCGGCGGTATCAAAGACCGTAATCCCGCTTGCATAGGCGGCCTGAATCGTTTCGTAAACCTGTTGATCATCCAGTGCGCCCCATTGATTGCCAATGTTCCAGGTTCCCATTCCCACGGCGGAAACCTCCATCCCGGTTTTTCCAAATTTTCTTTTCAGCATGCTAAACCTCCTGATTTTTCCTTATTATACCATATCCACTGCCGCCTTTTTTGATATATGCCCGATGATCGTCCTCTGCGGCAAGGGTCTTCAGCTCTTTTACAAGCAAGCGTTATTCGTGAAAGTCGATCATTTCGGATTTGTCCGTCAAAATATTCGAGGGTTCGCCGATTGCTGCCGCTAAAATAAAGCAGGCAGAGAAAAAATCAGAATTTCTTGCAGAAAGTCGCGAAGAAGTGTTGACAAAGAGACTTGGCAGACTATAATAATAAGTGCTAGCACTGGTAAGACAAGAGTGCTAAATTGAGCGATAAGGAGGAATTACGATGATCAGACCATGTAATGATTTTGTGCTCTTAGAGAAAGAAAAGGCAGAAGAGAAAACCGCCAGCGGGATTATCCTGACTGACAAAAACACAGAAAAACCAACCGTAGGCAAGGTTCTGGCAGTCAATAACGGTCATGAGGTCGACGGCAAGCATGTCGAATGCTGCGTCAAAGTCAACGACCGCGTCATTTACGAAAAGTATGGCGGAACTGAAGTCAAGATCGACGGACAGGAATATTTATTAGTTCCGGAATCCAAGATCATGGCGGTTATTGAATAACAACAAACAATTAAAGGAGGAATGAGAATATGGCAAAGGAAGTCCGTTTTTCTAAAGATGCCCGGGTCGCAATGATGAAGGGTGTCGATACACTGGCCGATGCGGTCAAGATTACGTTGGGTCCGAAAGGCCGCAACGTCGTTCTGGAAAGAAGCTATGGTTCACCGTTAATCACCAATGACGGCGTGACGATCGCCAAGGAAATTGAATGCGAAGACAAGATTGAAAATATGGGCGCGAAGCTGGTTCTGGAAGTCGCTTCCAAGACCAATGATACGGCCGGCGACGGCACCACGACAGCGACGCTGCTGGCGCAGTCGATGATCCACAAAGGCATGAGCAGTGTGGAAAAAGGCACGAATCCGGTGCTGATGAGAGTCGGCATGGAAAAAGCGGCGAAGTTCATTGCGGACAAGCTGCTGGAACAGACGCATAAGGTTGAAACAAACCAGGATATCGCTCAGGTTGCCGCAATTTCTTCCGGTTCTCAGGAAGTCGGTGAAATCATTGCGCAGGCGATGGAAAAAGTCGGCCGCGAAGGCGTCATCACTGTTGACGAGTCCAATGGTTTTGAAACTGAACTGGAAACAGTCGAAGGCTTACAGTATGACAAGGGCTTCATCAGCCCATACATGGTATCCAACCGCGAAAAGAACGAAGCGGTGCTGGAAAATCCGTATATTCTGGTTACCGATCAGAAGATCAACACGATTCAGGAAGTCCTGCCGTTATTGGAAAAGATCGTCCAGACCAACAAGCCGCTGCTGATCATTGCTGACGATATTGATCAGGAAGTCGTTGCGACGCTGGTTCTGAACAAGCTGCGTGGCACGTTCAATGTTGTCTGCACGAAGGCGCCAAGCTTCGGCGACAATCAGAAGGCAATGCTGGAAGATATCGCGATCGTCACCGGTGCGAAGTATTTTGCCAAGGATCTGGCGATGGAACTGAAAGACGGCGAAATCGAAGATCTCGGACATGCGAACCGCGTCGTTGTTAAGAAAGATGACACAACTATCGTCGGCGGTTCAGGCGACAAGGAAAGACTGAACGAGCGGATCGCAGAACTGAAGCAGCAGATCGAAAACACGACGCAGGAATACGACAAAAAGCGTCTGAACGAACGGCTGGCGAAGCTGACAACAGGCGTTGCGATCGTGAAGGTCGGCGCTGCGACAGAAAGCGAAATGAAGGAAAAGAAGCTGCGGATCGAAGACGCTTTGAATGCGACGAAGGCGGCTGTTGTCGAAGGCATCGTCATCGGCGGCGGCGCAGCTCTGGCTTCGATCTATCGCGAATACCGCGACGAGCTGAAGGGCGAAACTCCGGATGAACAGAAGGGCATCAGCGCTGTCTTTGAAGCAATTCTGAAGCCGCTGTATCAGATTGCGGAAAACGCCGGCTATGACGGCGATCAGATCACTTCCCGTCAGCTGACAGAAGGCAAGAATATCGGCTTCGACGCCAAGAAGGGCGAATGGGTCGATATGTTTGAAGCCGGTATCGTAGATCCGACCAAGGTTACCCGCAACGCGCTGCTGAACGCGGCATCCATCTCGGCGCTGTTCATCACAACCGAAGCGGCGGTCGCTGAATTGCCGGAAAAGAATGCTCCGGCGGCGCCAGCCATGCCGGATGGCGGCATGTACTAAGCCATAACTGAATTCATCAACGATCATAACTCTGTGTTTCACGCAGACAGCACAATCCCCCGGTGCTGTCTGTTTTTTCTTTTTCCCAACTGATTTATTCGCTTTCAACCTTGCTGAAAGCGTTTTCCGAAAGGGCGCTTCATGGTATAATAGGAAATACAATCAAGGGGAGGACAAATCACAATGACAGGGGGAAGTGGACAGCTGGCTTTAGATCGGGTGGAAGCCGGCGAGAGTCTGGAAATATCAAAGAAACAAACGGCGCTGCCGCCGGGATTGACGCGCGGCCTGTTGATGAAGGATGTGCTTCGAATCGCGGGCCCGTCGTTTGTCGAACTGACGCTGACACAGCTGACGTCGATGGCGGATCTGATGATGGTCGGACAGCTGGGGGCATGGGCGATCACGGCGGTCGGCTTGACGACGCAGCCGAAATTTCTAATGATGACGATGTTCATGGCGATGAACGTCGGGGCGACAGCGTTAGTTGCCCGCTATAAAGGTGCGGACCAGCCGGCGAAGGCGAATGAAGCGGTGCGGCAGGCACTCATGCTGACGCTGGTGATGTCCCTTGCGGCTTCCATCGTCGGCTTTCTCTTTTCGGAAACGATGGTCCGGTTTATGGGGGCCACGGACGAACTGAGCTTGACCAACGGAACGGTTTACTTACAAATACAAATGGCCGGCTTTGTGCTGATGGCGCTGACCACGACGATCACGGCGGTGCTGCGCGGGGTCGGCAATTCCAAGACGGCGATGGAATACAACGTCGCAGCCAATGTGATCAATATCATTCTGAACTGGCTTCTGATCTACGGCCATCTCGGCTTCCCCAAAATGGGTGTGGCCGGAGCCTCGTTAGCGACGGTGATCGGCCAGACGGCGGCGTTCTTCATGGCGGGCTGGGCGCTGATGAAAAAAGGCGGATATCTCGAATTCCATTGGCGAAAGAAGTTTCATCTTGACCGGGAAATTCTCGGCAATATCTTTGCGATCGGTCTGCCGGCAATGGTCGAGCAGCTGTTTATGCGCTTCGGCGTGATCCTGTATTCCAAGACTGTCGCTTCCTTAGGCACGGTCGCGTTTGCGACGCATAATGTCTGCATGAACATTCAATCGCTGTCGTTTATGATCGGTCAGGGCTTCGCGGTATCCTCGACGTCGCTGGTCGGCCAGTCGTTAGGAAAAAAGCGGACTGATATGGCGCATCATTACGGCAAGGTCAGTCAACAGATCGGGATCGGCTTCTCGCTGGTGCTGGCGTTTGTTTTCTTTGTGATCGGCGGTCCGATCGTCTCTCTTTACAGCAGCGAACCGGAAGTCATCGAACAGGGCACGCGGATTCTGATGTTTCTGGCGCTGATCCAGCCGTTTCAGGCGACGCAGTTTATTCTGGCCGGCGTCCTGCGCGGAGCCGGGGATACGAAAACCACCGCCGTGGTCATCTTTGTCACGACGCTGATCGTGCGCCCGCTGTTGGCGATGCTGACGGTATACGAGCTGCATTGGGGTCTGTATGGCGCCTGGATCGCGCTGGTTGCGGATCAGCTGCTGCGCACGCTTTTGATCTGGATGCGCTACCGCGGCGGCCAATGGCAGCTGATGAAGCTGAAGGGCGAAGCGGCATAAACTGGGAAAAACGGAGGAGAAAACACATGGATAAAATTCAAATGGCAAAAGGGAAACTGGCGCGCGGACCGCTGCCGGCCATGTTCAATTCTGAACATTACCGACAGGTCGCTGACTTTCATCAGACGTTGAAGCAATACGCCCCGACGCCGCTGATCAATTTATCAAAACTGGCGGAAAAACTGGGAATTCAGGCGATTTTAGTGAAAGACGAATCGCATCGTTTCGGTCTGAATGCCTTCAAGGCTCTGGGGGCCAGCTATGCAGTGCATCAATATCTTGAGCAGCACCCTCACACCCGGCCGGTATTTGTGACGACGACCGATGGCAATCATGGCAAAGGCGTGGCCTGGGCCGCGCTGCAGGCCGGCTGCCGGGCGGAGATCTTCATGCCTAAAGGCACCGTCGCTAGCCGCGTGCAGGCGATCGAGGCGCTGGGCAACGCCAAAGTCACCGTGACGGAATGGGGCTATGACGATACCGTGCGCTGGACGCGCGATTATGCGCAGCGCAACGGCTATGTTTTAGTGCAGGACACGGTGCTGGAGAATTACCATGAAATTCCACAGAACATCGTGCTGGGCTATACGACGATGATCCGCGAGGTTGTTCAACAGATCGCGGAACAGGCGCTGGACAAGCCGACGCATGTATTTTTACAGGCCGGCGTCGGTTCGATGGCCGGGGGCGTGCTGGGCTGGCTGGCGGATACATTGAAAGCAGAGATGCCGGTCGTCTCGATCATTGAAGCGACGGACTCCGCCTGTGTCTTCGCCTCCTGTACGCAAGGCACGCTGGTCTCAAAGGCCGGCATCACGCCGACGATCATGGCCGGTCTGAATTGCGGGGAAGTCAATCCGGATCTCTTTCCGGTGCTGAGCGATTACGCGTCGTTCTACTTCGCCTGTGCGGATGAAATCACGGAGGCCGGGATGCGGCAGTACGCTCAACCGCTGGAAGGCGATGAAGCGATTGTTTCCGGCGAATCCGGGGCTGTCGGACTGGGACTTCTGTTAAGCTTGTGTCAGGATCCTCATTATGAAGCGATGAAGCAGGCGCTGGGACTGGATGAACATTCCGTCGTGCTGCTTCTGAATACGGAAGGAGCAACGGACCCGGACGACTATCGGCGCGTTGTCGGATGCGATCCGCAGTTGGTCGGAAAATGAATGGGGAGCGGGGCCGATCGGTTTCCACCGGGGTGATCGCCGCCATTCTGATTGTTTTCATAGCTTTGGGAATCTTCCTGCAAAATCTGGATGTGTTCTTTCCCCAGCTGTTGGAGCCAGATCCCCCAATGCCGCCACCGAATGTGCGGGAGCTGCCCTCTTTTCTCGACGGCTGTCTGCGCAACGAAGTAAATACCCTGACGATTGCTGAGAAAGACGGAATTGTGTATTTAGACCAATCTTATCAATGTGAAATCAATGAACTGAGCGAAGCCGATCAGATTCTGAAGGAACAGGGACTGGGCTCGATCAACACAAAGGAAATCCATTTTTCGATGGAGATTCAGATCATCCCCGATCCAGTTCTCCGGCAGCAGGCCCTTACGAAGGAAATGATGAAATGGCAGCGGCTTGTTCAATATGCCGGTTGTTTTTATCACTGTATCCGGCTGAGCGAAACTGAAATCACGGAAGACAACATTCTGGATTATGCTTTTCCTCTGGATGCACAAGCCTGGCGCGTCGATCAGATTGTTCAAATTGATCATCAGGTTTTCGGCACTGTGGGCGAGCGTCTGTTCATGTTTCATATCGCCGATGTGCTGATCCCGCATGAGCCCTCTGATGAAATGACCTTGCTGGACGTTACGGATCCGTTTATCATCAATAAGATCCGGCCGTTGATCGACATCGAAGTTCCGCTGTCATGAGGGGGCGGTGCGAACGCCGCAGAATCGTCGTCATAAGGAAAGCAGGAAGCAGGTGAGGTATGCGTAAAATTGAAGTATTTAACGCGCACGAGGGAAATCTGAGAAATGTCTCGCTGACGCTGCCGAAGGAAAAACTGATCGTTTTGACCGGAGTTTCCGGTTCCGGCAAGTCGACGTTTCTGATCGACGTCCTGTTTAACGAATGTCAGCGGCAGTATCTGGAAGCGATGGGAATGCAGGGAATTCCCAAGCCGAAGGTGGATAAAGTCCGCGGCGCCAGTCCGGCGGTCGTGATCCCGCAGACGGCGGCGAATAGGAATCCTCGTTCCACGGTCGGGACCCTGAGCGATATCTATACCGATCTGCGGATGATTTATGAAAAATTACACCGCCGCATTTGCCCTCATTGCCGCGCGGTGATCGACGCGGCTGACTGCAGGGAAGAAACGGAAAAGCGCGACGGCGATTTCCATGTTTTCATGCGCTGCAGCCGCTGCGGTCAGCGCATGGAGAAACTGACCCGCACCCATTTTTCGTTCAATACAACGGAAGGCGCCTGCCCGGTTTGCGAGGGGCTGGGGAAAATTCATACCGTCGATGAGGAACGGATGTTGGATCCGGCGCTTTCCTTAGAGGCAGGGGCGGTCCGTTTCTGGGAAAAACGCTATGGAGAATATGAAATATCCGTGTATTATGCCGCCTGCCGCGCTTTCGGTCTGGACGAACCGCAAAATATCCCGGTATGTCAGTTCTCCAAAGCGCAGCGGATGTTATTGTGGGAAGGCAGCGACAGTCCTGCGCTGTTGTCTGAGCTGGCCAGAAACCTGCCGCCAAAAGCGGCTGCGGGCAAAAAGTTTGAAGGCGTCGCGGCGAATCTGCGGCGGCGCTGGGCTGAAAAGGGCGGGCAAGCCACGGCGCTGGATGCGTATTTTCAGACGGTTGAATGCCCGGCCTGTCATGGCGAGCGGCTCAACGCGCTGAGCGCTCAGGTCACTGTGAACGGAACCCGCCTGCCGGAATTATCTGGTTTTTCCTTAAACCGTCTGCGGGATTGGGTTGCCGGGCTGGAGCCAGCGTTAACCGGCAGTGCCCGCGAACTGGCCGATGCCTATCTGCGCGATATTCAAACCAAGCTGAACCGTCTGATCCGGGTCGGCCTGGGTTATCTGACGCTGGATCGGCAAATCATCACGCTTTCCGGCGGGGAAAGTCAGCGGCTGCGGCTGGCGGCGGCGCTGGATCTGGAGATGTCCGGACTTTTAATCATGCTGGATGAACCGACGGCCGGTCTGCATCCGCAGGATACCGAAGGGCTGATCGCAATCCTTAACCATCTGCGTGATCTGGGCAATACCGTGCTGGTGATCGAACATGATCCGGATGTGATGCGGGCTGCGGATTTACTGGTTGAATTCGGGCCGGGCGCCGGGATTCATGGCGGAACACTCATCGCCTGCGAACCCCCGGAACAGCTTCGGTCGAATCCCGATTCCTTAACCGGATTCTGGCTGGCTGCACCGGCTGAGTTTCCTTCGCAGACCCGATCCGCGCAAGGCTGGATTACGATTAAAAATGCCTGTCAGTATAACCTGCGCCATTTTGACGTCGCTTTTCCCACCGGATGTCTGTGCGCGGTGAGCGGACCTTCGGGCTCGGGGAAATCCACGCTGGTATTTGAAGTGCTTGCGGCAAACCGCGGCGGCCGGGCTGAGATCACGGGCCTGGAACAATTTGAACGGATCGTGACGATTGAACAATCCGCGATCACCCGGATGAAGCGTTCCAATGTCGCCACTTACAGCGGCGTTTACGGGTTGATCCGCACTCTCTTTGCGAAGACCGGGGCAGCCCGCGCCGCGCATTGCCCGGCTTCTTATTTTTCGTTCAATACCCCAGGCGGACGATGCGAGAACTGTCAGGGAATGGGCGTGGTGGAGAACAACATGTTGTTTTTTGCCAACGTTGAGGTCGTCTGCCCCGTTTGTCATGGACAGCGCTTTAACGATACGGTGCTGAGCGTCAAATACAACGGCCGCTCGATCGACGAAGTGCTCAAACTGACGGTTGAGGAAGCGATAATTTTCTTTGCCGGGCAGCCGAAATTAGGCCGGATGCTGAAGCGGTTAGCGGAGGCGGGATTGGGGTATCTGCCGCTGGGGCAGCCGCTGACGACTCTCTCCGGCGGTGAAGCGCAGCGCTTGAAGCTGGCGGTGGAGCTGATCGAAAATCACAGCGGAAAAGCTAAGCTGTATTTAATGGACGAACCGACGACGGGATTACATCCGGCCGACGTCGAACATTTTCTGAAACTGCTTCTGCGGCTGCGGGACGCAGGCCATACCGTGATCGTAGTGGAACACAATCCGCAGCTGATCCGGGCGTGCGACTGGGTGATCGATCTGGGACCGCAGGGCGGCGATCAGGGCGGGCAGCTGATGTTCGCCGGTACGCCGCAGGCATTCAAAGCCGAAATGAAAAGGGCGACGGCCCGTTATTTGTAACAAAACAAGTTTTAAGACGATGAGAATTCTGATAGGAAAGATGTTCAGTGATTTCAGCGAATCAGAGAGCGGTTGATAAAAATACAAATCAGCCGCTTTTTCTTCTCTGTACCCAGGAACGTCTGTTCGAAAAAGAACGGCTTCAGCCGCGGGAGGACTTTGCCGGACAGCGTTCAATCCCAGGATCTGCGTGCTTTTTGTCAGATAAAGAGATCTTCGGTATGGGAACATATTGGTCGGGAAAAGAATAGAGATAAGGGAAAAGAGCGCTTGACTTGCGGCAGATCCGGAGTATACTTAGGAATGATCGTATACAAGTAAACTAATTGCCAAGGAGAAACGCTGATGAGTAAAATACGAATACCCATCTTCAACGTCGAACAGATGCTGAAAGGCTATGCCCGTTTGCGCGAGGCTTACAGCCGTTTCTGCGTTCATTCCATCGCGGACGAAGCTTTTTCTCCCAATGAAATGAACGTGCTGATCTTCCTGTCCAACAACCCGTCGATCAACACCGCCAAAGAGCTGACCGTCACTCTGGGCGTATCCAAAGGTCTGGTCTGCCGCAGCGTGGATACGCTGATGCGCCGGGGCTATCTGACCAGCGAGGAAGACGCGAAGGATCATCGGATCCTGCACCTCAGGCTGACGCAGAAAGCCGCTCCGGTAATCGGTCAGATGCGCGTCAATCAGACACGCTTTTCCGAAGCGGTGACCCGGAATATCAGCGAGGAAGAACTGGCGGTGTATACCCGGGTTCAGCATCAGATTTATGCGAACATCGAAGCGATGACCAATCGGAAAGGGGACGAATTATGCTTCAATCGAAAGAAACCAATTTAGGGAAGGACCGCATCGGAAGCTTGTTTTTTGCGCTGGCGGTTCCGGCGATCACATCCCAGGTCGTCAACGCACTCTACAACATGGTCGACCGGATGTATATCGGCCATATTCCAGGCTCAGGCGCTGCGGCGTTAACCGGCGTCGGCGTTGCCTTCCCGTTAATCATGATTATCTCCGCTTTTGCGGCCTTAGTCAGCATGGGCGGCGCGCCGCGGGCCTCGATCATGATGGGCAAAGGTGATAACGAACAGGCCAATAAGATTTTAGGCAACTGCTTTACGGCGTTAGTGATCACCGCCCTTGCCCTGACGGCAGTCACGATGATCTTCTGCGAGCCGTTGTTAATGATGTTCGGCGCCAGTGAGAACACGATCGTTTATGCCAAAGCGTATATGATGATTTACGCGGCCGGTACAATTTTCGTTCAGCTGACGCTGGGCATGAACGCTTTTATTTCCGCGCAGGGCTTTTCCCGCGTCAGCATGCTGACGGTCGTCATCGGTGCGATCACCAACATTGTGCTCGATCCGGTTCTGATCTTCGGCTTCCATATGGGCGTGCGCGGGGCGGCGCTGGCGACGGTGCTGTCGCAGGCTGTCTCGACCGTCTGGGTGCTGCAGTTTTTAAGCGGTAAAAAAAGTCAGCTCAAGCTGCATCCGAAATATTTCAGCATCGACGCCAAGATCCTGTTCCCGGCGCTGGCGCTGGGCGTTGCGCCGTTTATCATGCAGTCAACGGAAAGTCTGTTAGTGCTGTGCTTTAATTCCTCCTTATTGAAATACGGCGGCGATCTGGCGGTCGGCGCAATGACGATCCTGTCCAGCGTCATGCAGTTCTCGATGCTGCCGCTGCAGGGCTTAACCCAGGGCGCGCAGCCGATCATCAGCTTCAACTATGGCGCGGGAAATATTGACCGGGTGAAGAAAGCGTTCCATCTGCTGCTGGTGAGCTGTCTGGTTTATTCCTCCGTCATGTGGGTGCTGTGCATGCTGTTCCCGCAGATGTTTGCGGCGATCTTTACCGGCGATCCGGCGCTGACGCAAATTACGGTCTGGGCGCTGCGGATTTATATCGCGGCTGTGTTCTTAATGGGCGCGCAGCTGGCTTGCCAGCAAACCTTCATCGCGCTGGGCAACGCCAAGATTTCAACCTTTCTGGCGTTATTGCGAAAGATTATCCTGTTGATTCCGCTGATCTATATTCTGCCGAATTTCTTTGAGAATAAGGTGTTTGCAGTATTCGTCGCGGAACCGATTGCCGATACAATTTCCGTACTGGTCACAATCACGTTGTTCTTCCGCTTCTTCCGCGCGGTGGAGCACGAACAGATTCACGCTTAAGCCGAAGCAGAGAAAACAAGTCTGTGAAGAAAGCGACGCTCTTCGCGTCGTTTTTATTTTGATTTTAAACAAAGATTTAAGAAAATAGAAAGTCCGTTTCTGACGATTTCATAAATTTTCCAGTTTCCGCAACGATTCGATGTCGGAATTGAAGTAAGAATATGCTATGCTTAAAGTAAAGAATACCTTGAATGATCTGCGGCAGGGAGCTTGCAATACGCAGAATTTGAGGAGGAGAAAGGAACAGAACATGAGAAAAATGAAGAAAAGCAGGATTCTTTGGCTGGCAGTCTGGCTTTGCCTGGCTCTCAGCGGCTGTGCTAAAACAGAAAGCGCGTCTGAGATTATGGCAAAAGTCCAGGCGAAGCAAATGGAAAGCGAAGCGGTTCAATCCGTCGCCATGAACGGTCAGCTGAAGATGACCACGCAGGGAATGACGCTGGAATTTCCGATGGATCTCGTCATCCAGACGCAGCCGGCAGAGAAACAGGGCGAACCTGTCGTTTACTTTAGTTTTACAACCTCGTTTATGGGGCAATCCATGGATATGAAATACTGTGTTCAGGATCAGATGATGTACAGCGAAGTAAATGGCGAACGCAGCAGCCAGCCTTACGCTTACACGCCGGAAACGATCCAGGAACTTCAGCAGAACAGGAATATGGAGAAGATGGTTAACGCTTTCTCCGTGAAGAAAACCGGGACCGGTTATGAGCTGATCTATGAAGCGCAGAGCTTTGCCGAGCTGGCGGATTTGTTAGGGGCTTTAGGCGATGCCGAACCCGATCTGGACGCCCTGCAGGAATTGCAGCGGCAATTTGAAACGATTGATCAGACGGTGACTTTAAACCAATGGAAGATGAGCTTCCAGATCTCGAAGGATTATCAGATGACCGGCGGACTGATCGCCATCGACGCGACCAGCGAAGCCGAAGGGACGACGATGAATTTCGGTATTGAAATCAACGTGAGCGTCCGTACGGACCAGCCGATGACCACGATAGATCTGTCAGCTTGGGCAATGTAAAAAGCAAGGGAGCCAGGCCGGATAAGAAAAAGCTGCGCAGAGGCGTCTGAATTATGCTCCGGATGCTTCCCGCTGCCCCGGGGTTTAAAAGAAATGAAGGTTGAGGTATGAAGTGGAAAAAACTGGAGATCGCGCTGATTGCGCTGATGATTCTCTACACCGCCGGGTTCTGGACGTTTAAAACTTTAAGTCACCATCCGTATTCACTGACGCCGATCACGCTGTCCCGCGTTTGGCTGCGTGAGAAAGTTGGCCTTGATATCACGCTGATCAACGAAGTGTTCCGCGCTGAGCTGAACCGTGAAATTGCGCCGGCGGTTGCCGAGGTGGACTTTCGGGGGGAATGTTATACCATTGACTACGCCGCTCATTTTACCCAAACGCCTCAGCCGATTGGTCTTCTGTATGAAGGAAAGGGAAACAGCCCGGACGGCCGCGGAATCTCGCTGGAGCTTTATATCAGCGACCGCGATTTGAGTTCGGTTATGCCGCTGTCAAAAATGATTACCTGGCTGGGGCCAGAGCGGCAGCTGGGCTGGCTTGGGTCAACGGCGGCGATCCTGGACTATCAACAGGTGGGCCAGACTGTCCGCGGTCAGTTTCATGTCAAACACGACGACTGCTTTTATCTTGGCGAACTGAGATATCACGATCCCGCCATGAATGGGGATTGGGAACATGACCAGAAGATCTGGGAAACCGCGCTGGACCAGCTGCTGCCGTTTCTTGCCGAATAAACAAAAGGATTGCGTACCGTGATCAGGTCATCACAGTACGCAATCCTTTTTTAGCTTTTTGAATGGAAAACAAAGCAGGAGAAGACGTCTACAAGCCGCATTTCAGCTGTGCGTTGCAGTTGGTGCAGGTATTGCAGCCGCCGATTTCTTCGACGATGCCTTCCAGGCAGATCGGGCAGATATCGCCGACCTCCACGCCGATATTGCGGTCCTGCCGGTCCGCGCGCAGATCGATTTTCTTTTCCGCTTCCTGCGTCTTTTTAACCGGAACACCGAAATCACGCTCAATATCCATCTGATCCCAGCTGTTTTCTTCCTCGTTGCTCAAGGTCAGTACCTGGGAATCACGTGAACCGTCAACGTACACCGTCCCGCCTTTTGCGCCGCCCGCGTACAGCCGTTCATAGATGTGCTGAACCTGCCGAACCGAGAAGCCCCGCGGGGCGTTGACTGTCTTGGAGATGGAGGAATCGATCCAGCGCTGGATTACACATTGGGTATCGGCGTGTTCTTCCGGCGTCAGCTCCATCGCGCTGACGAAGAACTCCGGCAGCGTATCGCGGGTGTAGCCCGGATTGAGCGCCAGCCACTGATCGACGATCGCCGCGTTGACTTCGATGAACTTGCCCAGCCGTCCCGAACGGAAGTAAGAGAAGCTGAAATACGGTTCCAGACCGGTGGAGACGCCGACCATCGTGCCGGTCGAACCCGTTGGGGCAATCGTTAACAGATGCGAATTCCGGATTCCGTATTTCAGGATGGACTGCCGGATGTCCTCGTCCATCTGCTTCATGTATCCGGTGTTGATGAACGCTTCACCGCTGGTAAAGAACGGGAAGCTGCCTTTTTCCTTCGCCAGCTCGACCGACGTCTGATAAGCCGCGCGGGCGATGCAGTGGAAGACCTGATCGATCGTTTCCAGCGCTTCCGGCGAGCCATAGCGCTTGCGGTTCCAGATCAACATGTCGTGCAGGCCCATGACGCCCAAACCGACGCGCCGTTCGCCCAGCGCCTGATTTTCGTTGGCCTTGAGGAAATACGGGGTGCTGTTGATGACGTTGTCCTGCATCCGCACGGTCAGTGCGACCGTTTCCGCCAGTTCATCAAACAGGATCCGGCCGTCTTTCTTGTCGACGAAGTTGGCGAGATTGACGGCGGCCAGGTTGCAGACGGAATACGGCGCCAGCGGCTGTTCCCCGCATGGATTGGTGGCGACGACTTTCTGACCATAGGCTTTAGCGTTGGTCATTTTGTTGGCGTTGTCGATGAAGAAGATGCCCGGTTCCGCCGAGTAGGTCGCGCAGAAGCAGATCAGATCCCACAGATCGCGGGCGTGGATCGTGCGGTAGGTCTTGATCGGATAACCCAGTGCTTCCCACTCGCGGACGTCGCCGATCTTGTGCCAATGGGTATCGTAGGCTTCTTTCTGCTGCGGGGTATAATTGGCGATGTCCGGGAACCGCAGATCAAAGGTCCCGTTCTTTTCCACCGCTTCCATAAATTCGTCGGTTAGTGTTACGGAAATGTTGGCGCCGCTTAAGAATTCCGGATTGACCACTTCCAGACGACCGCCTTCCAACAGTGTCTGCTGAGCATAGTCCAGAACGTCAGCCGGCGTGTTTTTGCTTTCGATCAAGGTTTCCAGCATCTGCCGTTCCAGCCGGGAAAGCGGAATAAATTTCAGTTTGCGCTGAGCCAGTTCGCGTACCTGTTCGTCTTTACTGTTTTCACTCAGCCATTTCAGCACGCGCGGATTCTGCATTTTGGAAATGATGAACTCGATGATGTCCGGATGCCAGTCCGCCAACATGATCATCTGCGCGCCGCGCCGCGAACCGCCCTGCTCGACCAGATTGGTCAGGTTGGCGATGTCGTTCAGCCAGCTGACCGCACCGCTGCTGCGGCCGCCGACGCCTTTGGCCGGGGCATGCTTCGGACGCAGTGTCGAACCGTTGGTCCCGACCCCGCCGCCGCGGGACATGATTTCCATGACTTCCTTGCGATGTTCCGCAATGCCGCCGCGGGAATCCTCGACAAACGGCATAACGAAGCAGTTGAAATAGGTAACCTGCGTACCGCTGCCCGCGCCGAACAAGACGCGTCCGGCCGGGATGACGTTGAGTTTCTTTAACTGTTCAGTAAACAAGCCGGCATATTTTTTCCGCTGTTCTTCATCGGTTTCCGGCTCCGCCAGCGCGGTGCCGACCCGGCGCGCGATTTGTTCATAGTAAATTTCCATCGGCTTGTCGATTTCCGCAAACGGCCGGCGGATCATCCCCGTGATCGACTCCTGCTCGTCTTCCAGCGTACCGCGGAATTCTTCTTCAATTTCAATCGTCACGCTCTCATTTTCCCAGTCGATCGCTTTGACGACGCCGACGCCCCGGGCCGGATATTTCGGGTCCTCTTTGATGACGGTCAGCACGATGTCGCCGATGCCCAGCGTTCTGAGTTCGCGGTCCTTTTGGGCGTAGCGGTCAAGCATGACCAGCCGTGAAACACCGGAATGGATCGTGTGATCTTCCGGTTGGATTTCAGTTAAATAGGGAAAAAATTCCCGGATGTCCTGATTGAGTTTAGCGATTGTTTCCTTGCGATATCCCATAATATGAATGCTTCCTCCTATGCTTAAATTTCCGAACCCTTCGCACTCTGAATCTGCAGCGCGTAAAAATAATCGCTGATCCGGTTCAGATAGACGCCCAGCGACGGATCTGTCTTCCGGGTTTCCTGCAGCTTCCACCAATGCCGCTCGACGCGCCGGCTGATTGCCCGCAGCCGATTCAGCATCGCGCTTTCGGAATTGTCGATTGGATAATGAAACCGGAATTCACCAGCCGCTGAGACCCGCGAATAAATTTCCGTTTCCAGCTTCCGGGTATAACTTTCCAAATCCGCGCTGCCATACCCGGCCAACTTCGCGCTGGCGGCGCTGATCTGGTTCACGATCTGTTCCATCGGTTTTCTATATCTGGCAAATCCGCTGGCTAGCAACAGACATTCAGCGCTCAGTTCGTCCAGATCGCCCAGGACTTCGATTAACGGATCTGCTTTGGAAATCCGCTCACCCTGAATCCCGGTCGTTCCCTGATCCCCGGTTTTGGTTGTAACGATCATGTTTTCACCTCGCTTCATGTCTGCCTTTTACGGGCCATTGCTTCCATTATAAAATGTTTTTGTCCAGAAGTCATAAAGAAATCGCGATTGGAACGATTTTCATAATTTATTCGAAAAAAAGTGAGGTAAACTTACCTGGTTTCATTTCAGTTTCATAATTTGAAAGCGATTCAGGCAGGGACAAAGCGAAGATCCGGGCATAAGTTTTCTCCCTGGATGATAAACTGAAATGAAGCATGTTGAAAACGCCAGGGGAAATCCTAAAAATTGGAACAGACGGCCGTGGTGTAGTGATCTCGGGCCGGGGCAATACTATCACTGAACTTGAACTGGGAAGTTCAACGGTTTGGAAGGAGGAATCGCGAGGATGAAAACCAATTTTGATCCTCAGGCTCAAAAGGCGATCCAGGCTGCCCGCACGGTGGCGCGGCAGATGAAAAACACCTTTATCGGGACGGAGCATTTATTAATCGGCATTCTGCAGACGGACAACTCCGCGCTGCAGAAATTGCTGAGCGAACGCGGAATTACCGCCGAACAGCTGAAAGAGGATATTCAGGTGCTGTTTGGTTTTAATGAGGAAGAAACAAGACAGACGGAATATACGCAGACTGTCCAGGAAATTCTGGAGAAATGTCTGGTGGAAGCGGCCCGTTCCACGCCGCCGGTGATCACGCTGAAAATGTTGACGCGGACATTGTTGGAAACACCCAATAACGTCGCTTCGGAGCTGTTGAGACGGTATGATGTGGATATCGCCGGATTGATCGCGGAGCTGAACCGGCAGGATATCGAAAGTCTGAATGCCATCCGCGAGCTGCGCAACCTGAACCAGTGGATGACCCGCCGGCCTTCCAATATCGTTGAACGGCAGGCGCAGATGAATTCGATCATCCGGATCCTGTGCCGTAAGGAAAAAGCGAATCCGCTGCTTTTGGGGGATCCGGGCGTCGGCAAGACGGCGTTGGTGGAACAGCTGGCCAAAAGCATCGACGAGAATGAGGTGCCGGATTGTCTGCGCGGCAGCGTCATCTTTGAACTGAGCGTCAACGGTCTGGTGGCAGGTACAAAGTACCGCGGCGAGTTTGAAGAGAAGATTCAGAAAATCCTGGATGCCCTGCGGCAATTTCCCCAGGTCATTCTTTTTATTGACGAAATTCATCAGATCATCGGCGCCGGCAAGGCGGAGGGTTCGATCGACGTGGCCGGTGTGCTGAAACCGGTTTTGGCGCGCGGAGAAATCCGCTGCATCGGCGCGACGACCTATGATGAATATCTGAAGTTCATTGAAAAGGATCGGGCGCTGCAGCGGCGCTTTCAGCCGGTCATGATTGAAGAGCCGGATCTGGATTCCGCCCGGCGGATGATCGAAGCGAAGATTCCCGAATACGAGCAGCATCATCAGATTCGATTTCCGTTCAGGCTGGTTGGCCCGCTGATGGAAAGCACACAATATTTCATGCCCTCGCGCAAGCTGCCGGACAAGGCGCTGGATGTCATTGATCTGGCCTGCGCCAGCGCGCGGATGGATTGTCGTGAAGAAGTGGAGCAGCGGGATATTGATCAGATTTTAGAACAACTCACCGATGTGCCGTTACAGGACCGCTGCCGCAAGGACCGGGTGATGCAGCGGCTGCGCATGGAGCTGATCGGTCAGGAAGACATTCTGACGCAGATTGATCAGCAGCTGCAGTGGATGGAGCTGGGCGTCGTACAGGAACGTCCGTTAGGCGTATGGCTGCTTTGCGGAAAGCAGTTTTCCTTGAAGCAGCGGCTGGCGAAGGTGCTGGCGCAGCTGTACTTTGGTCAAAACGAGCGGCGGATTGAAGTAGATATGATGGATTACCAGGACAGTCAGGCTGGTTATCGCTTCGTTCATGGCGTAGATCAACAATATTCGCTGTGGCTGGAGAAACTGCGGCGTTCGCCCTATTCGCTGTTGTTGATCCGCAATCTGGACGCTGCCCGTCCGGAATGTGCGGCGATCCTGCGCAAAGGCATCGAACAGGGAATGATCGAGGAAGAAGCGGGGCGGAAGGTGGATCTGCGGCATTGTCTGATACTTCTGGACAGCGAACAAAGTCACGCCGTGTCCGGATTGGGCTATCAGGCAGTGACGGTAAAAACCGAAGAGGAAGGCTGGACGGCGCTGGCCGATGCAGTTCTGGATTTCCGGACGCTGGACAGCACGGAAATGGAGACGCTGGCGCGGCGGCGTTATCAGGAGATGACGCGCAAACTGCCGCAGCTGGCAATGGAGCTGGGCGAGGATACGCCGTTTGATGTGGAAGGGGAAGACCCGGAAAAGATCGATCGTCAGATTCGCTCTTATCTAACGCGGCATTTTAAAAAATCCGCGGGCTGAATCCTGTAAAAATCCGCCGGGATTTGTGAAATCCGGTTCAGTCCATTGCCGGACTTATCGGGGTGTGATAAAATAAACACTACCATAAGGGCGAAAAAGAGGGAACAGGATGGAATATTCAGCATTGATCGTGGCTGCCGGACAGGGGCGCCGGATGAATCTTGGCTACAACAAGGTGTTCTACACCTTTGCGGACGGAAAGAATGTTTTGGAAAAGACGATGAGCATTTTCGAGGCGGACTCACGGTGCAAACAAATCGTGATTGTGACTCAGCGTGAGGATTACGTGCGCTGTATGCGCAACCGGACACAACGGGGGAACGTTGTGTTTGTGGAAGGCGGCACAACCCGTCAGGAGAGCGTATTCAACGGATTAATGGCGGTCAGTGAGGATTATGTGCTGATCCATGACGGCGCGCGGCCGTTTCTGGAACAGGAATGTCTGGACCGGCTCTGCCAGAGCTTAAGCGAGCATGACGCTTGTCTGTTGACGGTGCCGTGCAAGGATACGATCAAGGTCATTGAAGACGGAAAGATTAAGGAAACGCCGAACCGCAGCCAGCTGGTGCAGGCGCAGACGCCGCAGGCGTTTAAGACGTCGCTGATTCTGCGGGCGTACCGCAAGGCGCGTCAGGAAAAGGTACAGGCGACCGACGACGCGCAGGTCGTAGAACTGTTAACCGGCGAAGCGGTGTACGCGGTGCTGGGATCGTATAAAAATATCAAGATTACGACGCAGGAAGATCTGCGTTAAGAACGAATCATTCCGGCCAGCATCGCTGTCCGGTTTTTTTATGGAGCAAAGTGTCTGAAAATGAAAATTATGAAAATAACCGCACGCCCTTGAAATAACTCAGGAACGGAATATACTAAGGGTGTAGGGACGCTTGAAAAAGCGGCACCCGTCGTAAGCTATCTCTTCATCGAAGAGAAGCTGTGGACAGATAAACGCCGGTGATCTTTGTGACGGATGACGGCGTTTTTTCTTTTGAATTCTATAATTCTGATTCTGCATTCAATGATCATGATCGTTGTTTGAATCATCAACATCCATTCAGAAAAAGAGAGAGAAAACAAGAGTTCCATGAAAAAATTCATAGAAAGCCCCTCCTTTCCAGAGCTGAACAATCCAGCTCGAAAAACAAATGAATCCAAAGAAAGATCCATCCCGGACGGGCAGCCGCTTCATCAAAGACCCTACACTATTAATATTGCGCAAAAGTAGAAATAGCCTTGCTGGAAACAGAAGAAAGCTAAGATTACCTGGGATCTTTTGTGAAAACGAATGAAACTAAGCGAAAAATGAGCGGATATGCTTAATTACATAAACATGGCACGTTTGAGTTGATTGAACCTGAACAGGTTGCTTTCAGAACATTTTTAAATACAGAGAAGAAACAAAGGGAAAAGATATACAAAAATTTATTTACTAGAGAAATGAAGATTGTGAAAACAACCACGGCCATGAACTAACTCAAGAAGGAATAGACTTTAGGTGCAGGGATGCTTGAAAAAGCGATCCCTGTCAGACACGATCTCGTATTCGAGAAGTGGCGGACAGATCAGCGCCGGTTTTCTTTGTGATGATTGCGGCACTTTTTTTGGACAATTCAATCAAGAAATAAAAGCTGAAAATAGAAAACGAACGCTGAGAAACTCAACGTTCGTTTGCGGTAAGTGAATAAATGATTTATGAAATCCTGTCCTGTTATTTTAATATTCTTTTCAGCATCTCAGGGTTAAGCAAATTCACCGTTTCAAATTTTCCCTTGTAGAAACAGGCCCAGTTGTTGAAAACACAGGGCAGGGCTTTGGCTTTTTCCAAGGTATCAACATGCCTGAGCGTCAACGGAATAGCCTGAGTTTCACACTCTTTCTTAACCCTTTCAATAGATTGCGCGATAAACGGACATTGATCGTCATAAAAGAGTGTTAATTCCTGATTCTCAATTCGCATTTGTTTAGCGTTTTCCATGAATCGCGGTTTTGTTCCATCCAGCGACAAAGCCAGAAGCTCATAGCCGTTTTCAGTTTGATCGACGACTTCAAAGCCCTGTTTCTTGGCGAATGCCTGATCGGACAGCCAGGATTTTTGTTTGTGCGACCCCAGCATGCAGACGCCGGCTTTCCCCTGACGTTTTGCGTCAGCCAGACAGGAATCCATCAAAGCCTGACCAATCCCTTTTCCCTTGAAGCTGCCGGTAACCCAGAGACAGTAGAGATAGAGATAATGATCGCCGTTGATCGGAACCCAGGCAGTTTCTAACGGCGCGTATTCAATGAAGGCTGTTTCTTTTTCTTTTGCGTCCAGTTTGCGGAAAATATGGCCCTCCGGAAGCCGCTCAGCCAGCCACCGGCGTTTGGCTTCCACTCCCGGATGTGCTTTTTTCGTGCGGATAATGCAGCTGAGATGCTCGGATGCAAGATTATCCGGCGTTAAGGTTACAAATTTGAATTCCATTACGGATCCTCATTTCTTTTAAGGAAATTATATAAGATTTTATGACAGAAACATAGAGCGCCGCGGATTTTGTAAGAAAGTGATGCAATAATGATGGACGCATGAAATCAGAGAGAACATTGAAAAAAATACAATAGAGTCAAATTGATAAGATCGGACACCGATTTCGGCTTATAATGAAAACAAAGGAGGTTCGTTTATGCAAATACAAACAATAATTGATCATATTCAAAGTCATACGCCCTGGGTGGATTACCGCAAAACCCGGGATTTTATCCTGATTGAGGGAGGGAGTTCCGAGGTCAGTCAAGTGGCTGTCTGCTGGGTCGCAACGATGAAAGTGATCGAGGAATGCATCCGACAGGATATTCATTTTATCATTTCACACGAAAATTGCCTCTATGTGGAAACAACCGCGCCGTATAAGACGATGAAAGACCTGCGCGATCAAAAGATCAAGCTTTGCCAAAAACATCAGATTACCATATACCGCTGTCATGACGGCTGGGATCAGTTTCCATTCTACGGTGTGGCGGATTCGCTGGCGCGCAGTACCGGGATTCCCTTTGACGAACGCCCGGTTTCCTCTTTTTATCATTACGCGGCGATTGAGAAGGAAACCGTTTCAGAGCTGGCGGAAAAACTGGCGAAAGCCTTGAAGCCGCATGGCTGCGGTTATGTGGAAATTCTGGGGAATCCGGATCAGCGGGTAACGAAATTAGGCATGGGCGTCGGCGCAGCGATGAATTCGCAGGTGATGATGCTGGAGAATGTGGATTGCATGATCCTGGCTGACGATGGCTTCACGAACTGGATCGATCTGCAATGGTGTCTGGATGCCAAAATTCCCTGCATTCTCTGCCATCATTCTACCAATGAGATGGAAGGCATGGCCGGCATGGTCCACTATTTAAGCAAAGTATTTCCTGATTGCCGATTCGTTAAATTGGACGAGGGATTTCAGTTTACCCTGATCGAGGCTCCGGCAGAAGATTGAGTGAAAAGGAATCCGTTATAAGCTTATTGTTCCAAAGGTTGGTAAAATACGAGCCTGACGAAATAGAACAGAGAAGAAAAGCCGGGAGTATCCGAGATCCCCGGCTTTTATAACGATTCAATGAGGACGGTCTCAGCGCTGCGGCATCGTGAAGGAAGCCAGCGCGCGGTTCAGGAATTCGTTGAACGGCCGCATGGTTTCAGCCAGTCTTACGATCTGACCGACGACTTCTGAAGCGGACTGATTGCCCTCGATGTAGCATTCGAGATACCATGACTTCATCTTCAGATAATCCGCCAGCGGATGATCGGCAGGAAATGGCTTCGGCACTCGTTTCAGGCTTTCTCCTTTAACCGGCAGACAGACGGCGAAGTCCGGCGTCTGGATCAGCGCGCTGAAAACGTCAGCTTGTTCCAGAATTGCCTGACGGACCAGCATGGTCGCTTCCGCAAACTGCGAAGCAAACAAGCCGCCGCCCACAAGCAAGGCAGCGGGTGTCAGAGCGAGGAACAGATCGCAGGGAATCGGCTGGGATCCCCAGGGAGAACAATGAATCCGGAAGACCGGGTTGTAGGGCGACTTATCGTTGGAAAACCGGGTGTCCCGGTTCAGCCGGCTGATCCGGCGGGAAATGTCGATGTCCAGATGCCGCGGGTCGTTTACCGCAAGCTGTTCGTTGACTGCGCGGGCCAGATTTTCAAATTGTTTTCGCGCCAGCTTGTATTCTGTCTGATGCGCATGCATCCAGTCCAGACTGTTGCTGCGGGCCAGATCGCCAAGAAACTGCTGCGTCAGGGCCAGATCAAAATTTAATTCTGACATACTTTCTCCATCCAGACGGAAGCGACCACTTCCTGTAATTTCTGCCGCTTTTCTTCCGGCAGCGCGTAGGCGGACAGGGTATCGAATACCGTCATGTGTTCCTCAATTTTTTCCATCGCTTCTAAATGCTGATGTAAAACCTGCGGTTCAGCTGTCGGCAGCTTGGAATATTCCAGATTGTTCGGATCCAGCCGGCGCGTGCCAATCGCAAAGTCGATCCGGCAGGTGCAGCGGCAGCCGCCGGAAGCCAGGTAACAATACTGCGACATGAAATCGGCCATTTTCCGACGGGCGCGGGATAACCGCTGGCGGTAAGCTTCCGGCGTTAAGTTCAGGATTTCCGCCGCCTGCCGGCTGTCGGCTTTAAACATTGTGCCCAGAATGAAGATGCAGCGATCCTGCGGCTTCAGACATTGAAGCATGACGTTGGTACACGAATATTTCAGTTCCCGGGCCAGAATCTGCTTATCTTCCCGCTGCGATTCTTTCTGGTATGCCTGAATATCCTGAGCATAGGCCTCATAGCTCAGCGGATGCGTGGCGAACATCGAGCGCTTTTCGTCGATCAGCCGGTTGACCGCAAGCCGGTAGACCCAGGTGCTTAAGGCACTTTCCCCGCGGAAGCCCGGCAGTTTTTCCAAAACCAGAAGCAGGATTTCCTGCGTTGCGTCTTCGGCGTCAGCCACGCTACCAAGCATCCGCAGCGCCAGGTTAAAGATCGGCGTCTGCAGCTGCCGGACTAATTCTGCCGCGGCCTGTGGTTTATGCGCCAGCACCTCCTCAATCAAAGCGGGGGATAGCGGTTGAGTTTGATTGTCCATCTGAATTTCTCCTTTCAATAATTAGACGGAAGGGAATTCTTTGTGTGACATTTTTTTGCGTTATTTTTGTAAAAATTTTTAAATTCAGGATACCGCATGAGACGAGGATAGGCGGAAAATCCGTTTTGGGGATAGCGCTGGCTCGCATAGCGGCGAACAAGGGACAGCGCGTCACAGGATAAGAGTGGTAGTCAGCGGTCTTCCTTCTTATCCTTTGACAATGTATTGGTTCTTTTTTCGCAGCCGTCATTCCTTTTTTGCCAGCACACACAGCGTTGTTTTGTCTTTTTCCAGCGGCCCGCCTGCCACATCGCCATAAAACGTAACGGACTGAAAGCCCGCCGCGGTCAAATCCCGCTCTAATTCTGCAGCGGTAAATCCATGTTCCCAGACGTGATAGATTGTGTACGCGTCAGGCTTGATCGTGACATATTGGTTACAATACGAAGCGTCCTGATCATACCGATAAAACGCGTGCAGGACCAACGCCGGCTCCTCGCTCCAGTAGCCTTGTTCTTCAACGAACCAATGCTTCGTTTCAGGCTTGCCCTCATAGTTCAGCGGTGTAAACACGTCGAACAGAAAAACACCGCCGGGAAGCAGGGAAGCGTAGATCTGCTTTAATAAGGCTGTTCGGGCGGAAGGCATCAGCACGCCGAAATCACAATAAATCAGCGTGATCACATGGAATGGCCCGCCGAATTCGATCTGGGTGTAATCCCCCTGACGATATTGGATCGAGAGGCCTTTTTCTGCCGCGGACTGCTTCGCGTAATCCAGCGAGCGGACGGAGAAATCAATTCCGGAAACTTGATATCCCTGCCGGGCAAAGAGCTCCGCATAGATTCCCGGCCCGCAGCCTAAATCCAGAAGCTGGGGATACTGATCCGGCGGCAGCTGGGATGCGATCCAGGCTGCGGATTGCCTGACGAAGTCTCCCCGGCGTGTCGCGCCATCGGTCGTTTCATCCAGATGAGCTTCGAGCATTTTCTGCGACAGATAGGGATCAGTCCAGATATTCGCCTGACTCTGTTGATATAAGGCCGGCCGGGTTTGGATCTGAGAAATAAAGTTTTTCATGAATTTTGTCCTTTCTTTTCGGATTTTTAACCGTGGGAATGAGCTTGAGGGGCAGCGAGGAACGCTTTTTCCTCGAAAACGCCTGGGAAACGCTTGTTGATCAACGAAAAATCGTTGTGGAAAATCCCATCGCACCCCAAAAGAGCTGCTTGTAACATACTTTCCTGACAGCAGCCGGCGATGATATTTTCTTTTTCCACGTTTTGCTGGACGCAGATTTCAGGACCGGACACCGGACAGAATCCATCCTTTTTTGTGAGCTTGCGCCTTTATTGTAACGGGAAATAAGCCTGATGGCAATCGCGATCATTCCGGGACTGTTCGTTTCTTGCGGCATGGATTTTGACAATGAAGCCGTCCTGTTTTTAGGAGCGGAGGCGCTGCAGGAAAAGGGGTTCCGCGCTTTTTTCTGGTAAAATAGACGAAGATGAGCTATACTATGTACCGTAAGTCCCATTTCTTGATGCATAATTGTGTTATGACATCCTGACAGTGCGCCGAAGCACTGTTTTTGAATTAGGAATAGAAAGAGTGAACCATGAAATTTAACGAATTACCAATCCATCCGTCAATCTTGAAAAATTGCCAGCGGATGGGCTATACGACCCCGACCAAGATTCAGCAGAAAGCGATCCCGCCGGTCTTGGAGGGGCGCGATCTGCTGGGGCTGGCGCAGACCGGCACAGGCAAAACTGCAGCGTTTGCACTGCCGATTCTCGACCAGCTGATGAAACAGCCGCAGAAAGGCAAGCGGGCGATCAAGGCGCTGGTGCTGACCCCGACCCGCGAGCTGGCGATCCAGATTGTGGATAACTTCCAGCTGTACGGCCAGGGCCTGCCGTTGAAGACCGTCGTGATTTTCGGCGGCGTCAAGCAGGGCGCGCAGGTCGATCAGCTGAAAAAGGGCGCGGATATTCTGATCGCGACGCCGGGCCGTCTGCTCGATCTGGTCGGCCAGCGTCTGTTGGATCTGAGCCAGGTGGAAATCTTTGTGCTCGACGAAGCCGACCGGATGTTGGACATGGGTTTTATCCACGATGTAAAACGCGTCAGCGCGCTGCTGGTGAACAAAAAGCAGACGCTGCTGTTCTCGGCGACGATGCCGAAGGAGATCGCCGGGCTGGCCGCTTCGCTGCTGAAGAATCCGATCCGCGTGGAAGCAACGCCGGTATCCACGCCGATTGAAAAGATCGAACAGCGTGTGTACTATGTGGAAAAGCACGAAAAGAACGACCTGCTGCTGCGGGTCTTGAAGAAGGAGGAAGTCACCTCGGCGCTGGTCTTTACCCGGACCAAGCATGAAGCTGACCGCGTTGTCCGCTTTTTAACCAAGGGGCATGTTCAGGCGATGGCGATCCATGGCAACAAATCGCAGAACGCCCGGCAGAAAGCGCTGGCCGCATTTAAGAATCATGAGATCCAGGTGCTGGTGGCGACCGACATCGCGGCGCGCGGCATTGACATTGAGAAGCTTTCTCATGTCATCAATTACAACATTCCCAATATCAGCGAGACCTATGTTCACCGGATCGGCCGGACAGCCCGGGCGGGGCAGGAAGGGATTGCGATCTCCTTCTGCCAGAATGACGAACGCGCTTATTTGAAGGATATTGAAAAACTGATCCGATATACGATTCCGGTCGTCAAGGATCCTGAGTGTAAAACTACGGTTCAGCCGCAGGCGGCGGAGTCCAAAACGGTGGGTTCCCCGAACCAGGCGCCAGCCAGTCCGGCGAATAAACCAGCCGGTCATCGGCCAGCTCGCCGGCGCCGTCCAGCTCACGCGCAGAAGTCGCGCGAGGCGGCGAAGTAAGGAAGAAGAATATGAGATCGAAAGCATTTCCGTTTTCGATCTTTTTTCTTGTTTCTTTTGTTCTTTCTTTTGTTCAGGGAAAATTATGTCACAGCGAGGATTCGCGCTAGCCCGGGGACTTTCACCGCGAATTTCTCCCTGTGCGGAGTTGGCATTTGAGCTTTTCCCCTTTACAATAAAGAAGAGGAAAATCAATGTTAAAAACAAGGAGGACATGAGGATGATTCAGGCGGAACCGATCACAAAAACGACATGGCGGATAAGGGGCTGCGGCTGCGACTGTTATCTGTTGGACGGAGAGGTCCCGGCGCTGATCGACTGCGGCTGCGGGGAAGTCCAGATCCGTCAGTTCTGTGAAGCTTTAATTCAGAAACCAGTCAGGACGGTGATCTGCACCCATGCCCATATTGATCATACCGGTCAATGCGGCTTGTTTGATCAAGTGTATATGACGGAAAGAACGGCGGCGTCCAGCCGCAACGCGATGGACGAGGATCCCGCGAAGCTGAATTTGGATTATACGCCGGTATTTGTGCAGGACCATCAGATTCTTAAACTCGGACAACGGTGCTTGGAAATTCTGCTTTGCGATTGTCACGCTCCGGGCAATATCATGATTTTTGATCACACGGAAAGAATCCTCTATGCCGGCGATGAACTGGACGTGGATCAGGTGCTGCTTCTGCCGGGCTTTGCGGAAAAAGCGGGGCAGTTTCACAGCGAGCCGGCGGCGACGGTGAGCGATTACCGGAAATTGTTGATCCAGCTTGATCTGCGGCGTGAAGAATTTGACTGGATCTGCACCGGTCATAACGGTTCACCGTTGAAACCGGAAGTCCTGACAATCATGATCGAACTCTGCGATCGGATTCTGGCCGGAGAAGAAGGTTGTCTCGACTGCAGCTCCGCGACCTACAGCGCCCGGGATCGGCATTTCCCCTATCACCAAGCTCATTACCGGCGGGCGTCATGGAAAGGCTTTTCGTTAGTGTACTGTGCCGACAGCCTGACCGACAGAACACAGAATTCTAAAGTCATTCCAGCTACGCCGCTGCATGCAATGTGCGAACACAACGTCGCGGCGGCGCAGGGCAAATAACCACGATTAATCGGGAATCTGCAGATAGATGATGAAAGAGTCGGACTTTGATGTCCGGCTTTTTTCTACTTGTGAATGAGAACTTTGGAGAAATTTGTTAGTCATAAGAACTGTTTCAGTCACCGTGGTTGGAGAAGGCAAGGGAATATATAGAATAGAAGGAATAAGTGAGTTATATGGAACTACATTGATTAAAAAATGTATCTTTTTCGATGAAGTTCAATGGATCCCCGCTGGGGAAGAGGCGGTCAACGCCTTCCAGATCGATTTCAACTGTGATATCTATCTTATTATCAGAAGCCTGTTTCTTTGATCATTATGAGAAGATAATTGTATCCCTGTATCCGGGACTGAACGCTTCTTATAAGAAAATAAAATCGGTGAACGTTGTGGATTGGCTGATTGCGGATGAAGCCTGAGATACCTTGAATAATAGGAAAATAAGAAAACCATTAAATTAAAAAACAGAGCTTTTAAACCTGTCCGGGAGTTTCTGAACTCCTCATGATAGGACGTGCTGATAGCTCTGTTTTTTTAAAGGACTTTGATTATTGGAGATCTTGCCGGTCTTTCTTGTCAGTTTTCTCAAGCTCCGCTTTGGCGTCAAGGATTCCCTGTTTCACCGCACATCGGATGATTTCATAAACGAGGGTGAGTGCGATCAAGAGGATGAGAAGCTGAAAGAGAATTCCCCAGACCATCGGCTCAGGCTTCCTGCGGCTGATCGATCAGCGGCTGGTCGTCCAGCGAGACTGTTCCGGTTCTGCCTTCTGTTTCAAACAGGACAATCGTATTTTTACCTTTTTTCAATAACGGCGCCGGGATATACAGATAATGCGTCGGGCCCAGCTCCCAGAACCGCCCAAGATTTTCCCCGTTCAAAAACGCTGTGCCTTTGCCCCAGCCGTTCAGGTTCAGGAACGTATCCGCCGGTTCTTCAATGTCTACGGTAAATTGATAGAATGCCGGAACACCTTCCTGATAATCGCCGATGAAATCAACCTGATCGACATTGTTCAGCTCCAGGCAATACTGCTGCCAGCCGGTGTGGAAGTGCAGGTCCAGCATGAAGCCGCCTTTGATGCCCTTGCGCTGATGCGGAGAAACCAGACTTGCGCCGTAGTTGATGCGGCCGAGGTTTTCCACCAGAATGTCGATCACGTTGTCAGTCGGATGATCGAGCGTAAGCGGGATGTTGCTTCCCATCGTTTCCTTGTATTGTGTGGCGATCAATTTCTGGTTGACAAATACCTGAGCGCGGTCGTCGCAATCCGCCAGCTTGGCTTTGGCCAGCTCGCGCGCTTTGCCGACATGCGCGCGGTACAGGATGTAGCCGTAGCCCTGCCCCAGCTTTTCCATCGGCTGAGGAATGTCGGTTTCGATCGGCTTTGCCAGCGAGGAAAGTGTATTAAATAAGGAAACCTTGTTCTCACAGCGCAGTTCGCCATAGCTTTTAAAGGTGATCGGCGTGGACAGCGGCACCGGAGTGATCGGATGATATTTGGCGATGACCTCGCGGAAAGCGGCGTATTTTTCTGCTTCCGTACCCCACTCCGTCAGCGGAGCGGCATAGTCGTAAGAGGTGATCTGCGGATCCATGCCGTTGTGGTAGCTGCAGCCGTTATAAAATTCCGGATTGGTGCCGCCGTGGAACATGTAGATGTTGACGCTGCCCTGACGCAGCATCGCGTCCAGCTCGTCTGCCGCCTCCTTTGCGTCGCGGGTTTTCAGCGGCGATCCCCAGTTGTTGAACCAGCCGATCCAGAATTCCATGCACATAAGCGGGCCGTGGATGTCGTTGTCGTCCATGAACTGACGCAGCGCGCCGATCTGTTCGTCGGTGCGCGAGCCGAAGTTGGCAGTCGGCAGCACGCTTTCATTGAGTAAGGTTCCGGCGTCGAGCACTTCGCGCCAGCCGCCGTCGGATGTAAACATCGGCACATCGCAGCCATGCTTTTCCATCAGACGCTTGATCGCCTTCAGATATTGCTTGTCGTTGCCGAAGGAGCCATATTCATTTTCAATCTGGCACATCAGCACCGGTCCGCCGTGAGTGAAAAACAACGGCCGGATCACCTTGAACAGCTCGGCGTAGTAGGCGTCGACCGCATCAAGATAAGGTTGATAAGTCGAACGCACGCGCATCGAATCGTCCGCTAACAGCCATGCCGGCAGACCGCCGAATTCCCATTCCGCGCAGATGTACGGCGTCGGCCGTAAAATGACCCACAAACCTAAATCCTGAGCTAAGCGGACAAAGCGCGCGACGTCCTTGCGTCCGCTGAAATCAAACTGGCCCTTTTTCGGTTCATGGTAGTTCCATGGGATATAGGTTTCCACGCAGTTGCAGCCCATATTTTTTAATTTTTCCAGACGATCCTGCCAGTATTCAGGAACGATCCGGAAGTAATGCAGCGCGCCGGAGATCAGTTTGACAGGCTGGCCGTTAAGCATAAAATCATCTTGAATCGCAAAGGTAGTCATGATTGTTTCCTCATCTTTCTCTACCTTTTATTGTAGAAAAGAAATCGTAAAAAAGAAAGGAATTCTTGTTTTTTGCGGGGCTTTTTCCAATTTTCCGCAATATTATAAGTGGGAGGTGAAATTATGCGCTGTCCGCGATGTGGAAATGAGGATCCGTCCTGGTTCTATCTTGGCAGCAAGGGCTGGTACTGCCGCCGCTGCGTCGGCTTTTCCCGGATGCTGGCGTGCGAGGCCAAGGAACCGGTCGTGCCCGAGCTCAGTGAACCGCTGGATCCGCAGCTGCGACTGGATTATCCCCTGACTCCGAATCAGAAAAAGATCTCCGATCAGCTGTGCGAATTGTCCGAAACCCACGACGTTCTGGTCGACGCGGTGTGCGGCGCGGGAAAAACGGAAATTGTAATGGATTGTCTGCGGAGGCGGCTGCAGCGGGGACAGCGGGCGGCGGTCGCGGTCGCCCGGCGGCAGGTCGTGCTGGAATTGGCGCGGCGGCTGGCGGACGCGTTTCCAAACCTGTCGGTGATCCCGGTCTGTCAGGGTTATACCAAGAAGACCGAAGCGGATCTGATCGTCTGTACGACCCACCAGCTCTACCGCTATCCCCACCGGTTCGATCTGTTGATTCTGGATGAACCGGACGCTTTTCCCTACAAGGGCGACCCGGTTCTGCATGGAATCGCGCGCACCAGCTGCCGCGGCCAGATCGTTTACACGACGGCGACGCCGGATGCGGAGCTGCAGGAACGGGTGAAGGCGGGGACATTGAGGCAGCTCAAGCTCAACCGCCGTCCGCATGGTCATGATCTGACGGTGCCCCGGGTTTTGATCGGTCCTCAGTTCCTGTTGATCCTGCGGCTTTATCGCTGGCTGAAAGGCAAACAAAAGGCGGACAAGCAGGCGCTGATCTTTGTGCCGACGATTCGCGGCTGTCATCGCTTGAAAGTTCTGTTTTCACTGGAATTTTCCTGCGGTGAGCTGACCAGTCAGTCGCCGGATCAGGATGAAACGCTGCGGAAGCTCCGGGCAAAGGAACTGCAGTTCTGCTTTGCGACGACGGTGCTGGAACGGGGCGTGACGATCGCGGGCGTCGACGTGTGCGTGATGGATGCCGATCATGGCGTGTTCGATGAAGCTTCGCTGACCCAGATGATCGGCCGGGTCGGGCGCAGCTTTGCCTGTCCGGATGGCGATGGGTTGTTTCTGTGCCGCAGGCGCAGCGAACAGGTCGAACGCTGCGTGAAACGTCTGGAGGAAGCCAATGCTGACGGCTGAGCGCTGCCTGTGGTGCGGCGGCCCGTTGTTAAACGGATGCACGATCCCCGAAATGATGTTCGCCGACGATTCACTGTGCGGCCTCTGCCGCAGTCAGCTGACGCCTGTTTCCCATCAAGTGAAGCTCGGCGAGCTGAGCGTGCGGGGGCTGGTTGTCTATGATGAGGCGTTCATGAAAATGCTTGTGCAGTACAAGGAATGCATGGACGAAGCGCTGCAGGATGTTTTCCTTCTGCCTCGGCGCGATAGGCTGCGCCGGCGGTACCGCCATTTCACGCTGGTGCCGATGCCCTCATCCCGCGCTAAACGGGAAAAACGCGGCTTCGATACGATTCCCCAGCTGTTTTCCGGACTGCGGCTGCCGATCGTGGAGCTGTTGGAAAAGACGGAGGATTACGTGCAGCAGGGCAGCGCCTCCCAGCGGCAGCAGGCTGCCACCCACATTCGCTTGATCCCCGGCGTCCCAATTCCGGATGGAAAGCTGTTGTTGATCGACGATGTGCTCACGACCGGCAGTACGCTCAACGCCGCTCACGCATTGCTTCCTGCCGCCGACCAAGCGCTGGTGCTGGCCGTCAATCAACGCTTCCTTTCGCCCCCTTTCGCTCCATTCCGTAAGCTCCGTTGTCGAAAAAGCGCGGAATAAGACGAAGGAAAAGATTTGAGTTTGCGGCCGATCCTCTCTATACTCAAAGTAGACGGGAGCGGCGGAATTCTAGCGGCGGAAACAAGCGAAAATCAGGATCAGTCGAAGCGGAATTCCCCGGGTTCAGCGAACGAAGGGGTGAAGCAGAAAAGCATCAAAACGACGGGCAGCGATCCCGGTTCCCGTCGAAGCGACATGGCGGAGAAGACCGCCGCGGATAAATAAAGAAGAAAGGGTTAGGTTTAAGGCAGATGCAAGGTAAAGTAAAGATGTTCAATAAGGAAAAAGGTTACGGCTTCATCAAGCTCAGCGATGGCCGCGATGTTTTTTTCCATTATTCCCAACTGGTGATGGACGGCTTCAAGACGATCGAGGAAAACGCCGAGGTGGAATTCGATCTGGTCGAAGGCGACCGGGGCTATCAGGCCCACAACGTCAAAAAACTGTAAAACAGCGATCAAAGGCCGGGTTTGACGGCCTTTTTCTTTGTGTTTTTCGCTCAATTACGATACAATAGGAGCGATGGAGGGACCACAATGGCAACTTTTTTGGACAAACTATTTAATTACGATAAAAAACGATTGAAAGAAATCGAGAAACGCGCTCACGAAGTCGATGCGCTGGCTTCCCAGATGGCAGGCTTGAGCGACGAGGAACTGAAAGCCAAGACCCCGGAATTTCAGGCTCGCTTGAAGAACGGCGAAACGCTGGACGACTTATTGCCGGAAGCGTTCGCGGTTGTGCGCGAAGCGGCGAAGCGGGTGATCGGCGAATATCCGTATCTCGTTCAGCTGATGGGCGGCATCGTTCTGCACGGCGGCGATATCGCGGAGATGAAAACCGGCGAAGGAAAAACGTTAACCTCCGTATTGCCGGTCTATCTGAACGCGCTGGACGGCCGCGGCGTGCACGTCGTCACCGTCAACGAATACCTGGCCGGCCGCGACGCCGACTGGATGGGGCAGATTCACCGCTTCCTGGGCCTGACGGTCGGCCTGAACCTGCGTCAGCTCACCCCGGCGCAGAAGCGTGCGGCGTATAACTGCGATATCACCTACACGACCAACGCGGAAGTCGGATTCGACTATCTGCGCGATAACATGGTCACCCGCGTTGAGGACCGCGTCCTGCGTCCGCTGAATTTCGCGCTGGTCGATGAAGTCGACTCGATTCTGGTCGACGAATCGCGGACGCCGTTGATCATCTCCGGCGGTCAGAAGCAGACGGCCAACCTGTATCTGCAGGCAGACCGCTTCGTCAAATCGCTGAAGGCGGACGAAGACTATGAGATCGACGTCAAAAGCAAGACGGTTCAGCTGACTGATTCCGGCGTGACCAAGGCGGAGAAAGCTTTCCGTGTCAAGAACCTGTACGAGCTGGATCACACCCAGCTGGTGCATCATATTTCGCAGGCGTTAAAAGCCAACTACATCATGATGAAGGATGTCGAGTACGTCGTGGACAACGACGAGATCGTCATCGTCGACCAGTTCACCGGCCGTCTGATGAAGGGCCGCGCGTATTCCGACGGTCTGCATCAGGCGATTGAAGCCAAGGAAGGCGTGTCGATCAAACAGGAAACGACGACGCTGGCGACGATCACCTATCAGAACTTCTTCCGCCTTTACAACAAGCTGGCCGGCATGACCGGTACGGCCAAGACCGAGGAAGAAGAATTCTTAAGCATCTACAACATGCGCGTCATGGAAATCCCGACCAATCGTCCGGTTGCCCGAATCGATTATCCGGACGCGATCTTCGGCACGAAGAAAGCCAAGTTTGAGGCGCTGGTCAACGAGGTCAGGGAATGCCATGAAAAGGGCCAGCCGGTATTGGTCGGCACGATCGCCGTTGAAACCAGCGAATTTATCTCAAAGATGCTGAAAGATAAGAAGATCCCGCATGAAGTCTTGAACGCGAAGAATCATGCGCGTGAAGCGGAGATTATCAAAAAGGCAGGGCAGAAGGGTTCGGTGACGATCGCGACCAACATGGCCGGCCGTGGTACCGATATCAAGCTGGGCGAGGGCGTCCGCGAACTGGGCGGTCTGGCCGTCATCGGTTCAGAACGGCATGAATCCCGCCGTATTGATAATCAGCTGCGCGGCCGTTCGGGCCGTCAGGGTGATCCGGGCTATTCCCGGTTCTATGTCTCCGTACAGGACGACCTGATGGTGCGGTTCGGTTCGGAAAAAATGGAAAGCCTGTTTTCGCAGCTGGGCGACGTTCCGATTGAATCCAAGGTTGTAACGAAATCCATCGGCAGCGCGCAGAAGCGGGTCGAAGGCGTGAACTTCGACGTTCGTAAAACACTGCTGGAATACGACGACGTCCTGCGTCAGCAGCGCGAGATTATCTATGAACAGCGCAACTTCATCCTGGATCACGAAGACGTTCACAGCATCGTCAAGGATATGTTCGACCGCGTCGTCAGCAATCTGGTTTCGGCGCATACCGAGCATGACGGCAAGGAAGAAAAGGTCAACACAGCGGAGCTGCTGGAATCGTTAGGCAAGATGGGCTTCCATGAAAGCCTGACGGAAACCGACCTGGAAGGCAAGAGCATTCCGGAGATCAGCGAGCTGTGCTGCAAGGCGGCCTGGGATGTCTATGAAAGCAAGATTGAGCCGATCAAGGTGCATGTGCTGCCGATTGAAAAGACGATGGTGCTGAAGGTTATCGACCGCAACTGGGTCGATCACATCGACACTATGAGCAAGCTGCGCGACGGGATTCATCTGCGTTCGTACGCGCAGTCCAATCCGCTGCAGGCGTATGTCTCCGAAGGCTATCAGCTGTTTGAGGACATGATGGCGCGGATTGCGCAGGAGGTTGTCACCTTCTGCCTGAATGTCAGAATTGTAATAGAGGAGCGAAAGAAATAACTATGGAATTGTATGAGATTCGACAAGGCCTAACCGCTTCGGTAACGAAGTTAAAGCAGTTAGGCGACTCTCTTTGACCTGGCTGCGAAGCAAAAACAAATTGAAGAACTGGAAGCGAAGATGAACGAGGAACATTTCTGGGACGATCCGAAAGCAGCCCAGAATGTGATCCGCCAGTGCAAC
The DNA here is from genome assembly GCF_015552275.1 of Holdemania sp. 1001302B_160321_E10. Lineage (NCBI taxonomy): Bacteria > Bacillati > Bacillota > Erysipelotrichia > Erysipelotrichales > Erysipelotrichaceae > Holdemania > Holdemania sp. 1001302B_160321_E10. The sequence continues at coordinate 36,951 of NZ_JADNEM010000023.1, forward strand.
GGAATGAAAGAGCTGGAAGCGAAGTACCATCAGATGGAACAGGCGCTGGCTTCGCTGCAGGAAACTGTCGACGAGCTGAACCAGAATTTCGACGAGGAATTGAAAGAGCTGTTGGACATGGAATATCAGGACACGCTGAATCAATTCGAGGATTTCGAGGTGATGGTGCTGCTTTCCCATCCGTATGACAAAAACAACGCGATCCTGGAGCTGCATCCGGGCGCGGGCGGAACGGAAAGTCAGGACTGGGCGAGCATGCTTTACCGGATGTACTGCCGCTGGGCGGAACGGAAGGGCTACAAGGTCACCGTGCTGGACTATCAGGAAGGCGATGAAGCAGGCATCAAGTCCGCCAGTATCCTGATCGAAGGCGATATGGCGTATGGCTATCTGAAGGCGGAGAAGGGCGTGCACCGGCTGGTGCGGATTTCCCCGTTTGATTCCTCCGGACGCCGACATACCTCATTTGCCTCGCTGGACGTCATGCCGCAGTTCTCCGACGAAATTGAAATCACGATTGATGAGAAAGATCTCGACGTCGTCACGATGCGGGCCAGCGGCGCCGGCGGCCAGCATATCAACAAGACCGACAGCGCCGTGCGGATGACGCATAAGCCGACCGGCATCGTTGTTTCCTGTCAGACTGAGCGCAGCCAGATCCAGAACCGCGAGCGCTGCATGAACATGTTGAAATCAAAACTGTATCAGCGCATGATCGAGGAACAGGAAGCCAAGCTGGCAGCGATCCGCGGCGAACAGAAAAACATCGAATGGGGATCGCAGATCCGCTCGTATGTCTTCTGTCCGTACACGATGGTCAAGGACCACCGCACAGGCTATGAAATGGGCAGCGTGCAGAACGTCATGGACGGCGATCTGGACGGGTTCATCTTCAGTTATCTGAAAAGTCAGATTCAGTAAAACAAGCAGGCGTTTTCCGAAAGTCGGAGAGCGCTTGTTTTTTTGTGGCTTCGACGTTGATTTTCAATTCCGCTGGCACGCTTCTATTTGTTCGAATAATCTTTACTTCTGGCTTGGTTATCCTGATTTTATGTATTCTGTGACTTCGCGCATTTCGCCCGTTTTCAAAAAATCTGGGGATGGTATAATGAAGTTAAAGAAGAAAACCAGGGAGGGAAAATCATGAAGGGTTTACGAACAATTTTAGCCGCGCTGCTGGCATTGTCCTTAGTGAGCGGATGCAGTCAGAAGGCAGAACCAACCAGGCCGGGGGAAGCGGCGGTGATCGCAGGGAAACTGAGCGATGGAACGACGTATGAAGCGAGCGTGAAGCTGACAGGTTATCTCAATGCGGATCAGGTGCAGCAGCTGCGCAATTACGACCTGTATGTGGAAGAAGCGGTGGTCGGCGCAGTCGAGATGGAAGTCACGATGAATCAGCTGGAAGGCCGGGAGGTTTTAGATCTGACCCAGGAGTGGGAAGCTTCTTTTCAGACAGAGGAAACAGAGGACGAACCCATTTACGAGTCTTGGGCCATCTATCCGGGAAACTGGTTTCAGGGAATAAAGCCCCTGGCCGGACAGGAAAGCAGCCGGGGATGGATTTTGATCACGAAAGCAAGCGACCCCATGCTGATGGGATTAGCGTACAAGGATCAAAAGGAAGCGCAGAAAGAAATCCAATTTCAAATACCGCAGCCCAACGATTCTGTTTTATCGGAGGATGCTGAATTGAAAATCGGTGAGCCACTTCTGGCGGGAAAGGCAGAGCTGACGGTGGAAGAAATTAAGACGGTAAATTCGGTACTGATGTATCGCAGCGATTCCGGTATGAGTCTGGAAGATGGGGAACAAGGAATCAGTTTACGGCTTAAGGTCAAAAATGGAGAAGACTATGATCTTCATCTTCTGTTGTTCAGTTTGATTTATCATAACGAGGAAGTTGAAATCGGCGGCTATGATCTGTTTGCTGAGGAAGGGGAAACGGAGCTGGAAGTCTATGACTCATTCGATCCGGGAACAGAAAAAATCTTGCGTCTGCTCATTAAACTCGATGCTGACGCAGCTTCTTCAGGAAGGCTGAAGTTGGCGGTGAACGGCCATTGCTTCGGGATGGATTATACGGTGGGTGATGACTTGGACGCTTATCCGGTCTATCAGGAAGGCGATGTGATTGAAACAGCGCAAGATCGTCTGACGATCGAGAAAATCAGCACAGTAACCCGTCTGGACCCGCCGAATACCACCGGCGATTATACCTACATGAAGGCGGATCCGGGTATGCAGCTTTATGTGGCTGAGGGACTGTTTGAAAATCTTGGCTCTGAAACGGTCAAGGCGGAGGAACGCCTGGGGATACTGTGGCAGGAAAATTCCGAATTTGTATATGGCTGGATTATGATTCCGGAAGGAAATGATTTTTTACAAAGCAAAACATTAGAACCTCAGACCCGGACAAAAGTTTGTTTCGTCTTGATGCTGAATGACGATCAGCTGCAGCGAACGGATAAAATCCGAATCGGGGTCGGCGATGAGGTGATCAAAGGCTCCGCGTCGTAAGACACTCAATCAGAAAAGAGATTTCTTATCAGGAATCCTTTTCTTTTTGTTTGAAGAAGCGAAATTCCTGTTTTAATTTTGAAAAAGTGAATGAAAACGCTTGCGATTAGTGTTTGGGAAAAGTTGGGTTCGTGTTAGAATAAGATAAGAAGGACTCATGATCTTGGGCAGGAGGCACTTAAGATGAAAATATGTTCATTTGGCGAAACATTGATCGATTTTACTCCGGTAGGCGTCAGCGAAAACGGAAATATCATATTTGAACGCAATCCCGGCGGCGCGCCGGCGAACTTGGCGGCAGCGGCGGTGAAGCACGGCGTGCAAGCTTGCTTTGTGGGCGAGGTCGGCGACGATATCTTCGGTCAGTTTTTACAGGAAAAGCTGCGCAATCAAGGCGTCGATACGGAATACATGGTTGTCAATTCCCGTTATAAGACGACGTTGGCGTTTGTGCAGTTAGACGAGAAGGGGGAACGGTCGTTCTGCTTTTACCGCAATCCTGGCGCGGACACAATGATCGAAAGTCAGGCAGTAAATCTGCGCGCGATCGACGAGTGCGATCTGTTTCATTATGGTTCCGTGTCGATGACGCATAACCCGGCGCGGATCACAACGTTCGAATTAGTCAAATATGCCCAGCAGAAAGGCAAGATTTTGTCGTTTGACCCGAATCTGCGGATGCCGCTGTGGAACAGTGAGGAAGAAGCACGGCATGAGATCCGGCATGGGCTGCAGTTCTGCGATATCCTCAAGGTTGCGGAAGACGAATTAATTTTTTTGACGGGCTGCGAAACATTGGAAGAAGGCGCGCGGCAGCTCGCGAAGAAATACAAAACGCCGCTGATTTTAATCACCGAAGGAGAAAAAGGCAGTCATGCGCTGATCCACGGCTATTACATTAACGCCCCGACCTTCCCGGTCTCCGTCGTGGATACGACCGGGGCCGGCGATGGATTCTTAGGCTGTTTCCTGGCCAGTTTCTTAAAATCAGGGAAAACATTGGAACAGCTCAACGGCGATGATGTTTATCAAATGCTGCGGTTAGCGAATGCGGCCGGTGCGTTGTCGGTGACTCGAAAAGGCGGAATGCCCTCGTTAGTCACAACCGAAGAAGCGCAGGCTCTGCTCGATCAACATCCGGAGCGCTGACAATGGAAGCGGATGAATTTTTACGGCGGCTTCAACCTTTGAAAGCGGGCATGGAGACGGCTTACTTCCGCGTCTATCAGCCGTTTCACGTCCGGGAAGAAGACTTTGACGCGCTGCTGGCGCTGTTGGATGAACAAGCACAGAAGCGAACTTTAAATTTACAGAGAACCAATCGGCCAATGCCGTGGATTAAACAGGGACCGGCGGGCATGCGGCTTATTTATTCAGATGTACAGACCCCGGCGCAGGTTCATGCGCGAGCACAGGAGCTGAAGGAGCTGGGCGTCGGCTGGGTGCAGTTCAGCGACGTGCCTTTTCCTCACACGGAATCTCTGCGGCAAGCACTTCGGCAGAGGATCGATCTGTGGCATGAGGAGGGGCTGGCGGTCGGGTTGGATTTCGACGTCGCCAGCACCCCGGCAGAGGATCCGTGGGCGCTTCAGGCAATCCGCGGCGACAGCGCGATGCAGCAGCGGTACTGGATGATTTCCGATCCGAAGCTGGCGGCGCTGTTCAGTCCGTTTTCTAAAGAAAAAGAAAACGGCGACTTTTTGCGGCTGGATGAGATTGGACAATATGTATATCGTCATCCGCAAACCGGCGGCTGGCTGCTCGACTACAAGAATCCGCAGGTGCTTGCGGGCATGTTGGAACGTTTCTGTGAACTTGTCAGTTTCGGGGCGGATGTGATTGAGCTGAAACAACTGGATTCAATGTGGAAGGAATGCAAAGCTCAGCGCTTGTATCCGCAGGTTCCGGATTTGTTTGCGCTCTTCGCGGCGGCCGGAAAACTGGTGTGTCCGGATGTTCTGGTCATGGGTCACAGTGAAGCGGGGGCGAAGGATTTACAGATTCTTTCCCAACGGACGCCGGCGGGAACCGCTATCGTCGATCAGGGATTGATGATCAACGGTTGGAATTCTCTGGCGACGCGCGATACGAAAATGCTGCAGGGCGATCTTGTTTTCCACGCCTTGAATTCGTCAGCGATCGCGGTTCATCCGGTGGGCGAAGATCAGGGGGTAGTTTGGAATTTTAATGAGGAAGCGGCGCGGATGCGGGGCTGGGATCCGGACTGTCACCGGCAGTTTCTGATGGATTTTTATACAGGACAGGCGCTGGGCAGTTTTGCCGAAGGGGAAAGCGATCGGGAAAGCGGACGGTGTTATGGAACGCTGGCCAGCTGGGCTGGCTGCGGCCGGGCTTTGGACGGACATGAGCCTTATGAGTTGGAAAACAGCTGTCGGCGGATTTTACTGCTGCTGGGACTGAACCTGGCTTTGCGGGGGATGCCGCTGCTTCAGGATGGGGATGAACTTGGCGCGCTCAACGACGCCAGTTTCCGACTGGATCCGGAAAAGGAAGGCGACCGCCGCTGGCTGCAAAGACCGGTTTATGTGGAAGACAAAGCCCGGCGGCGTTATCAGCCGCTGACTGTGGAATACCGGATTTTCCAAAGCCTGAAAGCCATGCTGCAAGTCCGGGCGGCGGACCCGGATTGGAATGAAGGTCGGGAACAGATTGGGAATGTTGGCAACGACGCAGTGTTGGCGTTCGTTCGTGCCGCTGAACAGCGTCGGCTGTTGTTTTTATTCAACTTTACAGAATCGCCGCAATACTGTGCGCTTACTTCCTTATTTAATAAGGAGGAACAGGCGCGGGAATTGCTGACGGGCCGAAGAATCCGCGGCAGTCAGGAGAGCTTGGACCTGAAGGCTTACGAATTTCTGTGGCTGATCGTCGAAGCCTGAGAAATTAAATCTTATTTAAAAGATAACCTCTTTTCCAGTTTAAAAAATGAAAAGAGGCTACTAGAGACTACCGAAAGAGTCCCCTGAACAATCACAAAGACAGTTGTAAATTGATACAACTGTCTTTTTTCATATCTTTAAAAATGTAAGAATTGTAGCCTCAATCCGTTCAAAAATATAGTATATTTCCATGAGTGAACTGCGGAATTAAAAGGGTCTTATTGAAAAATTCAGGACAGCCTGAAGGCATAATCTTGCCCTTAATTCTCGTAGAATGAAATGATCATGCATCCAGGAGTGACAAGGAATTTCGATACAGCATTGCTGAACTTAAACCACCTCTTTACGCTGCTTTTTCGCAGCTCTACAGCAAGCTGAGCATCTTCTGTTACGCCTGTAATCCAAATCAGGTCTATAAGGAGATGCCAGAGATGAAAAGCAGTCGGATTGAGAGGATCGAATAGAAGTTGATGGAAAAGATTTCAACGGAATAATGAGGGATAGCCGAGAAGATGAAATACGCTTCGTAATCTCTTTCTTTCGTTTTTTTCTTAAATTTCTGTTTTTCAAAAAGAATAACTCTTCGCAGAAATGCAAAAAAGCAGGCAATACTTTCATAAACAATATTCCTGCTTTTATCACTCCTGCAATTTATGTCGGATCCTGCTTTATTTTTATGCGAAATCTCTGTTTGTCATCTCTTCTTCATTCCAAGATTAGCCGGAAGAATTGCTTTAATGAGTACCCAGCTGTTTGAGATGCTCCGCCAGATCCTGATAAATCTGATCGAGCATGCCCGGATCGGCATGATGCGGCAGATAAACCATATTCAGTTCCCGCTTCAGGACAAAATCATTCACCGGGATTTCAACTAACGTGCCCTCAAGCAGTTCCGGATGGATGATATCCGCGTGCAAAAAACCGATGCCGCAGCCGTTTTTGATCAATGTCTTCATGACGTTCATGCTTCCGCACTGCACTAAACCGGCGAAGCTTTCGTAAGAAAGATTGTGTTCTGCCAGACCGGTCGGCAGGATTCCGCGCATCCGCGATTCCTTCTGCCGCACAACTAACGGATAATCGATCAGGTCGTTCAGCATGACGTCTTTCTTCTGCGTCAGCGGATGGCCGACCGGGACAACCAGCCCCATGTGCGTCATCTTGATCAGCCGGCTTTCATACACCGCTTTGTCGAAGAAGCCCTCGACTAACGCGAAATCGATCTCGCCCTGATCGAGCGCTTCCAGACAGGCCGTCGTCCCTGAGATTCGCATGCACAGCTCGGTATTGGGATTCTCCCTCATCCAACGGCAGACTAACGGCGGCATGATGTACTCGCCGAAGGTGAAGGTGCAGTCAAACCGAAGCAGACGCCGGTGCTCCTGTTCCTGCCGCAGCCGTTCGATGATGTCCTGACTTTGCACCTCCAACGCTAAAACCTGCTGATAAAACCGCTGCCCCATTTCCGTCAGCTGCAGCCGCCGATTATAATATTCAAACAGCTTGATGTTGTAGGTTTGCTCCAGGTAGCGGATATGCTGCGACACAGCCGGCTGGCTCATGTGCAGCTGCTGGGCTGTTTTCGTGTAATTCAGCGTCTTGCTGAGAAGCAGAAAGGTTTTTAAGCGATAATCCAGCATGCTATCCCCTCGATTCTGATCTTATTATACCATAAGACGAATTTATGAATAACGAAATCTTACTTATCCATAAGAATCATGAATAGACAACAGCGGCGAAGATGAGTACACTATATTTAAGGGCAGACGTCAACCTGCTCGCATTCGTTAACAACAGGAGGATACCATGAAAAAAATAATGAAATTCACGCTGGGCTTACTGCTGCTGATGCTGCCGGTCACCGGCTGCAGCGCTTCCTCACAGACTTCATCAGGAAGCTCTAACCCGGTTACGCTGCGCATTGGGACGTGGAATATCGCCGCGAAGAATCATCCCGATACCCAGGCGATGGCTGAACTCTTTGCCCGGCATCATCTGGACGCCGTCGGCATTCAGGAAGTTGACGTGCTCAACGACCGCAATCCGGTGGATATGGTCCAGAGCTTTGTAAATGAGGATTATCCCTATGCTCATTTTGCCAAAGGCCGCGATTTCGCTAACGGCGCATTCGGGGTCGGCATTCTTTCCCGCTATGAACCGCAGGCCGTCAGCTCGATCCCGTTAGAAAGCACCGGCAGCCGGGCGACCAAGACGCTGGAGCGCGTCGTCATTGATAAGGACGGCGTTCAGATCGCCTTATACAACACCCATTTAAGCTGGGAAAACCTGGATTTGCGTCGCCGTCAGATCGCGCAGGTGATCGAGCGGGTGAATGCGGATCCGATAGAATATAAAATCATCACCGCGGATTTTAATACCGATCAGCACGCTTACGAATATTCGATGTTTCTGGATAATTTCAATCTTGCCAACGGGTATAACGGAATGTGGTACGATACCTACCGCGAAGGCGACGATCCGTCGATGCAGGTGCTGACAATCGACAATGTATTGTGCACGAAGAATATGCGGATTACGGATATCCAGCGGGTGGAGAGTGAATTGTCCGATCATGATTTGTTTTACGCTGAATTTGAATTGTTAGGCGAAGTGGAAGGCACGGCCAATTCGGGCAACCGGGCCTTAGGTCAGAGCGTCGTGGTTTCTTCTGTCAACGAAGAATGTTCACCGTATCTTTTAGTCGATTATGACAGAAAGACGCCGTGGGTTTCTGACGTTGCGGAGGCGCAGACGATTACGATTGAGCTGAACGAGGTGATCACCGTGGAACAAATCAACGTTCTGTGGGGCGCGGTCCGTGCGGGAGACTATGCGGTGTCCGGATCGGTCGATGGGGAAACCTTTGAACCAATCGCTGCCGTTGAAAAAGTGACGGACAGCGATGCGATTTCCGCTGAAAAGCAGGAAGTGAAGTTTGTGCGCCTGGACTTGTCAGGCAAGCAGGCTGCGGATCAAGGTTATGAAATCACGGAAATTGAGATCTTTGGCGATCCGGTCCGAAGATCGGCGGATCCCGCTGATTTGTTGGCGAACGGCAGCTTTGAGGAAGCCGGCGATGTGTTGCCGTCAGGATGGCGTCTGAAGGAAGATCAGCCGGGTTCTGCGGCGCTGACAGCTGCGGTCGATACGCAGACTCAGACAGAAGGCAGTCAGTCGCTGGCGCTGAGAGCAGCGGGAACCGACGCTTCTGCCGCCGTGGTGCTCAGCACAGAGCTGGAATTAAAGCCGAATACCACCTATCAACTGGTTTTCCATCATAAAGCAGCCGGCTTGAACAGCGACAGCTTCGGTCTGGAAATGACGCAGAAAACGGCGGCGGGCGAGATCATCCCGACGCATCAGGTCCAGCTGAACGATAATCTGTGCATGAGCGAAGACTGGGCGGTTTACCGCTATGATTTTGTTACGGCGTATTCTGCCTCGACGCTGGAGCTGGGCTTTAAGCTGGGCGGCGCTGAAGGCACACTGTGGCTGGATGACGTGCAGATCCGGGAAGTGACGCCGGTTCAGAACTTGTTTCTCAGCGCGGAAAAGAGCGGACTGAAGCCGGGAGAAACGACCCGTGTCACCTGCGAAGTTGTGCCGGAATCCGCGGATGATGTCCCGCTGCATTGGTTTTCCAGCGACGAGAGCGTGGCGGTCGTGGATGAGCAGGGTGTCGTGACGGCGATTCAGCCGGGTAAAGCTTATATCGGTGTGCGCGGCGACAGCGAACTGAATGTGGAGTCTTCCTTGTTGATGAGTGTGGAAGAATAAAATATTAGTGTTTGAATAATGCTGGACTCTCGAATTTTATATTTGGAGGTTCAGCTTTTTTTTGTAGTCTTTTAAAATTTATGTTATAAATAGAATTATAAGATAACTTGAAAGAGAAGGAGATAAAAACGTGATCAAAGCAGCGATAGTCGACGACGATCTGGAATTTCTGGAAGTCATGGCCCATGAGCTTGAGAAAACGATGGTATTCACCGAAATTAAAACATCCAACGATCCTCAACAGTTTCTCGCCAAGCTTAATCAGGATTCTCCAGATGTTTTATTTTTAGATATTGAAATGCCAAATGTGAATGGTTTCTTCGTCGCCAAAGTCTGCCGGGAATTATCTCAGCCGCCGATAATTGTTTATGTTACGGCTGAGGAACAGTACATGGCTGAAGCCTTTGGCTCGCATATCGTCGGATTTCTGATAAAATCAAAGCTGAAAACTCAATTACCAAGACTTATTGAGAAAATTCGTGAAGAAGCGGCTTATTATCAGGTCAGCGTTGAAACTGAAATGGGCCGGCTCATGATCAGGCAGGATCAGATTCTTTATCTCAGTTGTTTCAATCGAAGCATCACGCTCTATTTGAAAAGTGGAACAATGGTAAAATTGAAAGGCCGCGTTTTAAACGAAGCTGTGAAAGCCCTGGCCATGGATGAAATTTTGGTCCAGATTAATCGCTCTGAAGTAGTTAATTTGATGAATGTGGAAAAGATTAGAGATAATTCCGTTTATCTCTGCGGATTAAACCGGCCGCTGCTTGCCAGTAAGTATCAGAAGTCAGAGGTACTCCGGCGTTTCTCTGACTTTAAGGTGAGAACATGATTCGCGCCGCCATTGAATTCAGTTTCTGTCTGCTGGAAATGATCAGCGTGACGCTGCTCGTTCAGAAGTTTTTTGTTCTGCGCAGGCAGGGGTTTGTCGTTGTACTGTCCATTCTGGGATTTGCGCTTATCGAATATTCGATGGAGTTCTGGACGGTGGATCCGGCGCTGTTGATTCCGTTTATGCTTATGAATATGATGGTGATGATCCGCTTCTTTTTTCCCGGCAAAACAAGAACGCTCATTGCGATTATTTTGGTGTTTTACATCGTTGAAGGAATTCTGTCTGCCGTCTCTATTCAGTTTTTGACCTTGACAGCGAAGGTTTCCGCAGCGGAGCTGATGCAGGAAAGCTGGCTGCGGACGCTTGGCGGCTACTTTAATAAGTTCGCGGTTCTGATTCCCATTTTGTTTATGAAGCGAAAGCCGGAATTGCCGCAGGACGAAGGTTTTGACTGGAGTTTCAGATGTTGCGCGTTTCTGTTATTCCTCTGTGTTTATATCAATTATCAGATCTGCGGCATCTTCAGCGATGACCGCATCCGTATTCTATCCTTGTTGATCAGCGCGGTCTTATTCGGCTGTTTCGTTTTGATGACATGGATGTTCCAGCAGTATTATCGCGTCGCTGAAAGTAAGAAACGGCTTGAGCTCGAGCATAACTGCAATACCCTGAAGGAAAACTGGCTTGCGGAAACGCTTGAAAATCAGGAAAAATTCCGGAAACAACGGCATGATCTGAAGCATCTGTTAGGAATGCTTGAATATTATTTAAAAGAGCAGCGGAATCTGGAAGCGCTCGCTTATGTCAGAAGTACCATGAAAGTCGTCGAGACAATTTCGAAGAAGGAGCATACTGGAGATCCGATTATCGACAGTCTTTTGAACCGGACGATGGAAAACGAACCAGAAGTTCAGTTTCATTTGGAAACGGGTCATATCCAATGGCCGTTAGAAGAATGGAGCACTTGTCTTTTAATCTCCAATCTGCTTAGCAACGCTGTGGAGGCAGCCAGGCAATCACCACAAAAGGAGATTGAGTTCTATTTGAAGGAAGATGATTCTGTAATTTATCTGACCTTGATCAATTCAGTCATGCCCGGCCGGCGAGTCAATCTGAATCGAAGCTCGAAACCGGACTTTAAAGAACACGGGTATGGTATTCAAAGTATTCGCTCGATTGTAAATCAAGCCCGGGGCGAACTTGATCTTCATCAGAATGGAGATCGTTTTGAGGTCCGGATTTTATTGCCGAAGGAGGAAAATCATGCGTAACTGTTCTTTGCGGTTAGCCCGCCGGCTGAACGCTCATTTAACCGAACCGGTTAATGAGAACGAACTGCGATTTGGAATCGAGAATTTGCTGATTCAGATGATATTAGTTCTTTGCATGAGTCTGATCGCAGCCCTGTTCCATGTCTTCGGACCGATGCTTCTGTTTATGCTGAGCTTAGTGGGTGTCCGCTCGTTCACCGGCGGAATTCATTTGCGTCAATTTCACCAATGTGTAATCCTGACCAACATCCTTTGTTTTGGCAGTCTTGCCCTCTGCGCTTATTTTACAACCCCTGTTTTCTACGGGCTGCTTGAAGGTCTGGCCGTACTTGCCATTTGGCGCTGGGCTCCGGATATGCGGTATAAGCGGCGTAAAACCGAACAAGATCGCCGCCGCGCCCGAAATATCAGCCGGATTCTATCCACTGCCTTAGCACTGCTTTCTCTTTTTGAAATGGGAATGATTAACCAGGGACCGGGCCGGATTCTGGCCTGTTCCCTGACGGCCACCGCGGTTTCGTTAGCCTTGGCTCAGCGGACAGCTTCTTGAAAAGATTCGTTTTCAGGAAGCTGTTTTTTTTATAAATTATCAGTAAAGAAAGCGATTGGCTGCCTGAACTGTCTATTCGCTCCCAAAAACAGCCTATTGGCTCCCAAACGGCAGACATTTTTAAAAAATTCCCTATAATGAAATTATCAATGTCGAAGAAAGGGGGAAAGGGGAATGAAGCAGCGTTTCTGGAAAATGGCAGCGGCGCTTGTGCTGGCTGTCGGCGCGCTCAGCCGTTTGACGATTTCACAATGGGGCTGGTATCAGCCGGAAGAAGACTGACTTGGCAGTTTACAACATCAGGGGGAAAAGAACAGGGAAATGTTCGCCGACGTGATGAAGGAAGGTTGACTGAGCGTTGACGATAAGATAATTCATTTCTCCTTTTGCCTATGATAGCTCATAGGCGTTTTTAGTATGCACTTCAGGAGGTCTTTATGCAGGGAAAACGAATATTCATTCTGATTTTGATTCTCGGTCTGCTGGGCGGCTGTCAGCCTCAAGCGCAGAAGAGCGCGGAGCAGCAGTTTTTGCAAACGCTGCAGCGGGGACAGGCAGAGCTCGCGTCTTTATTTGAAAACGGCCAGCCTCAATCTTCCGCATGGCTGCAGCAGCTCGGCGACCTGGGCGGGCAGTGGAGCCGGATCCAGGAATCGTATAACGGAAGCGACGAAGAGGTCGCGGCGTTAGCGCAGGCCTATGAAACGATGGGTGAAAGGGTTTGTGTTATCGCGGAAGCTTTGAAGAATCAGGAATCAGAGAAAGCGATTGAAGAATTGGAAAACTTAAAGTCCGAAGCAAGAAAGAATGGGGAAAAAGTCAATGAAATCGTTAAGCGGTGGAATTAAGAAACTCATGATCTGCTTGTTCAGCTTTTGTATGCTGGTGCAGAATACCGACAGCATCCGGGCGGTGAATGAGCGGCGAATTGTTGAAAAGTACAACCAGACAGGTCCGTATTACAATGTGGATATCACGGAGAATGATCCGGTCAACAATGAGGAGTCGGAAGAACAGCCATCCCAACCGGAAACGACGCTGGATGGAGAACCGCAGCCTTCGTCAAGTCCGCAAGTTACGGCCGAACCGGAGCCGACGCCGGAAATCACAGCTGAGCCGACGGTTCAGCCTACCGTTGAACCGGCTCCGGAGCCAACTGCGGAACCCACGGTCGTTCCGACGATGACGCCGCAGCCGACGATGACGCCTGCCGTCACGCCGTCTGCCGCACCGACGGTCACGCCCTCTGCCAGCGCCGCGCCGCTGGAATTTACGCAGACGGAAACCAATCCCGCCGATCCGCAGCCAGAGGATTTTGCGGATCCGGAAATTGTGGATGAAAGAACCGTTATTTATACCAACAAGGAAGACCAGAATCTGAAGAAAATGGTGATGGGCGTCATTCGCAATTATAAAACGGAAGACGGCTTTGCCCCGATTGATACCCAGCTGACGCCGGCGGTCAATCTGCTTTCAGAGGAAGGCCGCGATGTTTTCGTGCAGAACACGGCGAACGTTGTCCGCAGCTATTATCCAGCGGATTCTCAAACCGGCGTTGTCTTGGAAAAAGACGATGTCCGCGTCACCGTGATTCCGCAGCTGAAGCAAATCGGTGAACCAAGCGCAGAGGGCGCCCAGCTGATCTATCCGATGGAGCATCAGATCAATCTGCGGTATACGGTGATGCCGGCCTGGGTCGAGGAGGAGCTTGTTCTGTATGAAAAGCCGCAGACCGCTTCTTTTACCAGTCGGATCACGGTGGAAAACGGCGCCGTCCGACCGGGCGACGAACACGGGGTAATCGTCGTGGATCAAAACGGGCAGCTTGCCTTACTGATCCGCGCGCCGAAAGCCAAAGACGCCGCCGACAACGAAACGGAAGTCCGCGTCGCGCTGAATGGCGATCAGATCGAATACAGCGTAGATGAGAGCTGGCTGATGAGCGACGACCGCGTCTATCCGGTCGTCATCGACCCCAACTATTTCGGCTATGCGCACAACGGCACGGACGTCAGCGTATCGCAAAGCCGACCGACCAAGACGCTCGGCAATCCGAATATGGAAGCCGATAACTGGGTGTTGAAAAACTACGACGACGCATTCCTGTTTATCGGCAATCATCCGCGTTATTCCCATGCTTTCAGCTTCTATAAGATTAACGATGACCGGATGAACGAAGTGCTCAAAGGCAAATACATCAAAAAAGCGACGTTGAACATCATTCAGGGAAAAACCAAACCGGGCACGACGAATGAGTTGCTCGCCTGCAGCATTCCGGGTACTTACGATATTACAAAAGCGACATATCTGAACATGCCGACCAATTACGACTGCTTTACCAGCGACTGGACCTGGGAAGGCTTCTGGCTGCATACGCTGGATATTACGCCGTATGTCAAGGATGTCGCGGAAAACAACAAGCCGAATAACGGCGTGCTGCTGACGCTGAAGGATCCGGATTCCAGTTATCTGGAAATGTATGCGTCGGAATACTATTACATCACCGGTACCGGAGAAAACACGCCGTATGTCGAAGCGGAATACTATGACAGTCCGGACATCACCATGACCGACGTCAACCAGTTTACCTGGAATGTCCGGCCTTTCGTCAAGTACGATTTCAAAGAAGGTCTGGCGTATCTGGTTGCCGTGGGTTTCGACGGAACCGCGCCTTACCATGCCCAGACAACCGTCACGATCAAAGACGGGGAAACTGTGAAATTCACCGAAACGATGGAAGCGGTGGATAACTTTTACCGTTACCCGGAATATCCGGAAATTGAAAAAGCTCAGAGCTACAACGAAACGAAGGTCAGCAATTACCAAACCGGGAAGTTCTTTGACAGCTTTGAGCCGGGAAAATTATATACCGTGCAGTTCCAGTCGGTGAAGGGAACGCAGAAAAGCACGGTGAAAGAAACCTATTTCAGAACCTATGAGGTCAAGGGGTTTGATTTAGTCAGTTCGATCGCCTCATTCTACGGCATCACCAAGGAAACACTGATGCAGGATAACAATCTGCAGGATGAGCTGGTCACCCAGGGCAATATCCTGTTTATCCGCGAACCGCAGAAAAACAAAGACGTTGATTATGTGGAAGAGGATTTATCGACAGATCAGAAAAAGCAGGTGGACGCGGCGCTGCGCGGACGGGATGTGCAGTGCGAATTCGGTTTTGAGCCGATCAACCTGAACACCGGCAACTTCATTCTGGAAAGTCAGGATTTCGCAATGAACGTCCTGGAGGAAAGCTTTACTTTCTCCCGGGCCTACAACAGCAGCGCGGCCGGCGTCTTCGGTATTTTCGGCATGGGCTGGGCGTTCAGCGGACTTTCCCGGATTTCCAGTGATGATCAAGGCGCCACAGTCATTTTAGAAGACGGTACCAAGTATTATTTTGCCAAGCAGAGCGACGGCACGTTTGTCAATAACCTGACGACGGTCTTTAAGCTGACATGGGATACCGATCATTTCGTTTTGAAAAATCAAGACACGACCTGGGTTTACAATGAACAGGGATTTGTGACGAAGAACCTGGACAAGCAGGGCCGCGAAACAACCTATACCTACAAACAGGGCTTGCCGGATACGATTACATTAAAAGACGGCAAAACGATAACCTTCCATTACAATGCCGAGAATCTGGTTGACGAGATCCGGCTGGGAGAAAAGGATAAGGTCAGCTATGGCTACGACACGAATCTGAATCTGATCTCTTTTACCGATCAGACCGGCGCGGTGATCGAGTATGCCTATGACGCCGATCATAACATGACCTCGTGGAAGAATCAGAACGAAGCGCTGGTCATCACCAATACGTATGACGCCAATCACCGCGTAACCAAGCAGGTTGACGGCGAAGGCAATGTCATGACGCTGGAATATCTGGAAGGCCGCACGAAAACCACGGATGCCAAAGGTAATGTGGAAACCACCTGGTTTGACGCCAAGGGTCAGACCACCAAGGTGGAATACGCGGATAACCGCCAGGTATTAAAGACCTTTGTGAATGGTTTGTTAACCGAAGAAACACTGGAAAACGGCATTCGCTGGAGCTATACTTACGACCAGAACGGCAATCAGCTGACAGCGGCGCGCAGCGATGGTTTTAAGGAAACCCGGACGTATGACGCGAATAACAACCTGCTGACAAAGTCGAATACTGCCGGACAGAGCGAAGCCTGGACCTATGATGCCCGCAGCAACAAGACCAGTCATACCGATGCGTTGGGGCAGACCACAACCTACGCTTATAACGAACTCAACCAGATGATCAGCGAAACCGATCCGCTCAAGCATACGACGACTTATGAATATAACGAACAGGGCCGGGTAAGCAAGGTCACCTATCCGGATGGTACATTTTATACTTATACGTATAATGCGGCCGGATATCTGTTGACCGCGACAGATCAGGATAACCGGAAAACGACGCATGTGCTGAACGCACGTAATGAAATCGTGCAGATCATCAATCCGGACGGCGGCACAAAATCGTTTACCTATGACGCCGCGGGTAACAAGCTGTCGGAAAGCGATTTTAACGGCAACGTCACAGTCTACGAATATGATCTGTACGGCAACGTCGTAAAAATGACCGATCCGCTGGGTAACGTCACAACTTATACTTATGATTCAAACCAGAATCTGATCAAGACGACTTATCCGGACGGTGCGGAGACGACCCGCACGGTGGACAGCCGCGGCCGCACAGTTTCCCAGACGGCCAACGGACTGACGAGTACCTATACGTACAATCAGTACGGCGTCGCAACGGAAACCAATGCACACGATCAGACGAAAACCTTCACTTATGACGCGCTGGGCAACATTGTAAAAACAAAGGACTTCGACGGTCTGGAAACCACATCCACTTATGATGTCCTGGGCCGGGTTCTGACGACGACTGACAAAGCCGGCAACGTGACCACGTATGCCTATGACGCGAAGGGACAACGGACCAGTCAGACAACCTCGCGGCAGAAAATCATCTATGAATATGACGCGCTCGGTCATGAAATCAAACAGACGCTGACCAGCGACAATCAGGTCAAGGTTACGGAAAAGGGCTATGATGGCATGGGCCATCTGATCAGCGTGAAGGATCCGCTAGGCCATACGACGACGTATACGTATTCCAAGGGCTTAAAAACAAAAATGACCGATGCCCTGGGGCAGGAAACGATTTACGCGTATGACGCTCTGGGCCGGGTTATCAGTGAAACCAGCGCGGATAAGAAGGTTCGTCGTTGGAGCTATGATCACGAAGGCAATATCCTCAGCGCCACAGATACCAACGGCCAGACGACAACTTTCGTTTACAATGGCAATCAACAGCTGATCGAACAAAAGGATGCTTTGAACAATCGGACGACGACCACTGTCGACAGCCGCGGCCGCACAATCTTAACGACAACGCCGCTTGGCAATAAAACCGGTTTCCAGTATGATATCCACGGCCGTTTGACGCAGAAGACGCGCAATGGCAAGGTCGTTGAAAGCTATGTCTACGATCAGTTTGGAAATCTGACGTCTCAGACCGTCCAGGGCTTAACGACGACGTTTGTTTACGACGCTTACGACCAGCTGATCAAAACGACCGAGCCGACCGGTCTGGTCACGGAAAATGTGCTGGATGAGCGGCATCGTTTGACGCAGGTGAAAGTGAACGGCGAAATCAATCACACTTATACCTATGACACCTACGATCAGGTGATTTCGGAAACGGACGCTTACGGCAGTACGACAACCTATAAAATCAACGCCGACGGCCGGATTCTTCAGAAAACGGGTCACGGGATAACGACGGATTATACTTATGACGCCAACGGCAACTGCCTGAGTCAGACAGACAGTCTGAAAAATACCAAAGTATTTGCCTATGACGCACTGAACCGCCTGACAAGCGAGACGATCAACGGCGCAGAAATTCTCTACGTTTATGATCTGCGCGGTCATGTCACCCAGCTGACCGACCGCAACGGCAATGTAACCGCAACAACTTATGACGGAGAAGGCAATCTGTTGTCAACGACCGCCAACGGCCATACGACACAGTCCGTTTACGATGCGGTAAATCAGAAAATTACGGAAAAGGTCGATAACCAGACGATCCGGCAATGGGCCTACGACGCTGACGGCCGGCTGATCAAGGAAACCGACGGACTGGGCGGCGTCACGCAGACGGTTTATAACCCGGCAGGTCTGGTTTCCAAGACGGTTGATCCGATGGGCTACGCGACGGAATATACTTATGACGAGCATGATAATCTGACCCTCAGCAAAGACGCCAAAGGAAATACGATCCAGCGGCAGTACAACGCGCTGAATCAATGTGTGAAGGAAACATCGAAAATCGGCGGCGTCACAGCTTATGAATACGATCTTTTCGGCAATGTCAGGAAAACGACCTATCCGGACGGCGGCGTGGAAACGTTCACCTACAACGCCAAAAATCAAAAGGTCAGTGAAACGAAGACCAACGGCTCGGTTTGGAAATATTCGTATAATGCTTACAATCAGCTGCTGAAAACGTGGCAGGATGATGTTCTGATTGAAGAAAACGTTTACGACGCGATCGGCAATAAGATTGAATTCTATGACGCGCTGCGCAACAAGACGAGCTGGCAGTATGATAAGACCGGCCGCGTCATCCTGCAGAAGAACGCGCTGAACCAGACGCAGACCTACACCTACGACGAAGAAGACCGGATGCTGAGCAAGACGGATGAAGCCGGGATTACGACGGTCTATACCTATGACGCGGCTGACAACGTCCTGAGCGAAAAGGTCAATAACGCGAAGACAACGCGCTGGACGTATGACGCCTTTAATCAGGTGCTCAGCGAAACCGATCCGACGGGCAGCACAACCCGGTACGAATATGATCTGAACCAGCGCCGGATTAAGACGATTGACGCGCTGGATCATGTTCAAACGGTGGAATACAATGCCGCCGGTTATGAAATTGCAGCGGTGGACGCCAACGGCAAGCGTTATGAAAAGGTTTACGATGAAGTCTACAACTTGATTCAGGAAAAAGATCCGCTGAAGCATATCGTTACCTATACTTACGATGCGGCAGGAAACATGACTTCCGTTCAGGACGCCCGCGGCTTTAAGATCAATTATACGTTGAACAAGATGGGCAAGGTCACGCGGCGGTATTATGATCAGACGGAAGTGCTGTACGTCTACAATACTTCTGGCGAACTGATCAAAGCGACGGATGAAGATAAGAAGTCGGAAGAATATACGTATGATAAAAACGGAAATCTGTTAACCTTGAAGCAGAAAGACGGAACGGTCATTACCTATACTTACGACGCTAATCAGAATCTGCTTTCCAAGCCGGATGCCGCATTTACCTATGACGCGCTCAACCGGGTTATCACGATGAACGATGATCAGGGCAAGACCGAATATACCTATGACGCGGCAGGCAACACCACACAGGTTGTCCGGGACGCCAAAACGATCAAGTATGAATATGACGCCTATGGCAACCGTACCAAGATTGTCTATCCGGA